>NZ_JCBANG010000083.1:0-29945 GCF_059760905.1 Achromobacter sp. 1011811831 | reverse complement strand
GCACGTGGGGGTGGCGCGGCACGGCGCGGCTTCGCCGCCGTGCCGCGTGGGGCGCGAGGCACGCGCCGATGCAGGCATGTCCGCGTGCTTCGCACGCTCGGACACGCCGGAGCTTGCAGGGAGCACAGCCATGACCGACCGCGGCGACCATGATTTCTGGGTGCGCCCTGGCGCGCCGAAGAACCGAGGCAAAGGCCAGGGCCAGAGCTTCGTTTCCAAGGTGCTCAAGCAGGCTGGCAAGGCCAGCGGCGGCAAGTCGGCGGTGCGCCGTCCTACCGCTGGCGGGAGCGGCCAGCACGCCGGCCAGCGGCCCGGCTCACGGCTTGGACGCGGCCATACGGCGGCGCGCTTCGCAGGCGCAAAGCTGACCCCTATGTCACGGCGCGTGACCATCAAGACGCTGCTGGTCAACCAGCGCAACGCCAGTCCGCAGTCGCTCGCCAAGCACCTGCGCTACATCGAGCGCGACGGTGCCGGCCGGAACGGCGAGCCGGGCCGTGCCTACGGGCCGCAGACCGACGAAGCCGACCTCGATGCCTTCAAGGAACGCTGCCAGGACGACCGACATCATTTCCGCTTCATCGTCTCACCTGAAGACAGTGCGGAGCTGGACGACCTGCGCACCTACACCCGGCACCTGATGAACCGGATGGAGGCCGACCTGGGGACGCGGCTGGATTGGGTGGCGGTCGATCACTGGAACACCGACAACCCGCACACGCACCTGATCGTGCGCGGACGCGACGATACCGGCAAAGACCTCATCATCGCGGGCGACTACATCGCCCACGGCTTCCGCCATCGCGCCGCCGAGCTGGCGACGGAATGGCTGGGGCCGCGCACCGAACTGGAGATCCAGCAGACCTTGCAGCGCGAGGTGGAGCAAGAGCGGTGGACGAGCCTCGACCGCACGTTGCAGCGCGAGGCCGGCGAGGATGGCCGGGTGCAGATCGAACGCTTCAACGAACCCCGGCTGCAACGCCAGCGCCTGCTGCTGATCGGCCGCCTGCAACACTTGCAGCGCCTGGGCCTGGCCGACGAGGTGCAGCCCGGCACCTGGGCCGTCCATGCGGACGCGGAGAAGACCTTGCGTGCCCTGGGCGAGCGTGGCGACATCATCCGAACGATGCAGCGGGCCATGAGCGGCAAGCCTCGCGAGCTGGCGGTGTTCGAGCCGGGCGACGACGGCCGCACTATCGTCGGTCGCGTGGCTGCTAAGGGTCTGGCCGACGAGCTGCACGACCGCGGCTATCTGGTCATCGACGGGTTGGACGGCAAAGCCCACTACGTCGCGTTGGACGCCCGCGACGAGCTGGCGAACTATCCCATCGGCGCGGTGGTGGAGGTACGCGGTTCCGCCGAGGTGCGGGCGGCCGACAAGAACATCGCCACGCTGGCGAGCAATGGCCTGTACCGCACCGATCACCACCTGGCGATCGAGCAAGGCCGAGCCAAGCCCGGCCGCGACCCGCAAGAGGCTGTGGCGGCCCATATCCGCCGGCTGGAAGCCCTACGGCGGGCCGGCATCGTGGAGCGCGTGGCCGAGGGGTTATGGAAGGTGCCGGACGACTTGGCCGAGCGTGGCCGCCAGTACGACGCGCAGCGGCTGGGCGGCGTGGCGGTCGAACTGAAATCGCATCTGCCGATTGAACGGCAGGCCCGCGTCATCGGCGCGACCTGGCTGGATCAGCAGTTGATCGGCGGCGGCAAGGGACTGGGCGACCTGGGCTTTGGCGGCGATGCTAGGCAAGCCTTGCAGCAGCGCGCCGACTTCCTCGAAGAACAGGGGCTGGCCCAGCGGCGCGGGCAGCGGCTGATTCTCTCCCGGAATCTGCTGGAAACGCTGCGCAATCGGGAGCTGGCGCAGGCCGCCCAGCACATTGCCGCCGATAGCGGATTGGAGCATCGGCACGTCACAGACGGGCAGCGCGTAGCCGGCATCTACCGGCGCTCGGTCATGCTCGCCAGCGGTCGCTATGCGCTGCTCGATGACGGCATGGGATTCAGTCTGGTGCCTTGGCGGCCGATAATCGAGCCACGACTGGGGCAGCAGATCGCCGCGACTGTACGCGGCGGCGGTGTGTCATGGGAGGTTGGACGGCAAAGAGGTCCTGGGATTGGATCGGGGCCGTAGGCTGTCGTACCGAGTTAAGGTGTCGAGCAGCGTTTTGGCCCTAGCTTCTGTGCTCCGTTAAGACGACTAGTCTGTGCTTATCGACGACGCTGTGGGTGCATGGTTGCTTGCCAATTCCGGTGCAACTCGCAAACGCGCTGCCCCGACCTGAACTGCCCATTCAACGATCTGCCCGGCCAATATATCCGTGGCGACACCGAACGCGCTCACCACATCGGCCTCTCGCTTGCTGCCTGTGGCTTGGATTGCTTCGAAGCGTCTACTGGCAATAGCAGTCCGTTTGGCCGGATCGACCAGTTGCACATCGAGCCGAACCGCGGCGATCGCTTCAGTGCCGCGGTATTCGAGCTGGAACGCCCGCAGCGTACTGCGCAACTCCATATCGGCGCTCATTGGGGTGCTATCGGTAATCACGGAAGTCGACCGCCCATCGCGCATGAAGGCTTCGACGATTCGGTCACGCAGCAGCACCGGTGCGGGGTCGGCCCAACGCACTCCTTGCCAAGCCGACAAGCGACCATCGGGCTGCGCAATGAACAGCCGCTCCGAATCCAGGACGCGACTACTCTCAGGGGCGTAGACGCGCAGCGCCCCGGGTCCCGGAACGGCGCGCGGCGTACTCTCCGCCTGGGCGATGTGATAGTCGGGCAATTTGTAGGTGACCATTGGAGCTGCTTTGGGAAGCACACTGCACGCGGACAAGCCGAGTACTAGCGTCATAGTCACGGCAGCGACGGGAATCATCCTGGCGGAAGTGTTCACGGCTTGGTTTCCTCAATGTTCTCTCCACCGAGCAGGTATTGCGCCGGATTGCGATCCAGTCGGCGCAGCACGGTGTTTAGATTGGCCAGCGCCTGCTGGAGTTCGTGCATGGCAGGACCTGTGGCGGCCAAGCCCTGGTTCAGCGATTCCTGATTGTTTTGCAGTAGCGTCTCAACCCTGAAAGCGGCGCGTTCGAGGGATGCCGTTGCATCACGCGTGTTCACCATGATTTGCTTACCATCGTTATTTAGTAGCAGGTTGGCATCGCGAAGAGTGCTATTTGCTTGGCGCACGGCAGCTGTCGATTCTCTGCTTGCTTCGGTCAGATTGCTGATTAACGTCGCGATCTCGGCCCTCTGGTCAGCGACCGCGCCCGTGGTCTGTTCAAGATTCACCAGACTGCGGTGCACAAGAGCCAAATTCTCCTTCGACAGTAACTCCTGCGTGCGCAGCAAGATGCCGTTGAGTGTCGTCATGCTGTTCCCCTCACCGGAGACCAGGGATGCCATCGCCGAACGTGGTGCGAGGATCAACGGTTCCTCGTCCTCTCTCCGATCCAGCAATGGCACGTTTGGCCCACCGTCGCTCAACTCGATCACCGCGTTGCCGGTAATTCCCGTGATGACCAATTCAGCGCGGGTATCCTGCCGGACCGGGATGGTGGCATTGATGCGTACGCGCGCTATCGCCCGCCTTGGGTCTCGCGGTGAAAGAGAAAGTGCAACGACTTCGCCAATCGTGATTCCGCTGTACTGAACCTGGCTGCCGGGCGTAAGCCCGGTCACTGGCTCATCGAACATAATCCGGTAATACTGGTAATCGTGGTCGGAACGTGTGTCGCTGAGCCAAAGCGCGAAGCCAATACCAATCGCACCGAGCAGCACGACGAACAGACCAATGAATACATGATGGGCACGTGGTTCCATGATCAGACCACCTCGTTCTCAGAGTTTAAATATTGCGTGCGCCCAGCCCAATGCGTGCGCGACGGAAGAATGATGCAGATGCGGAGGGGTTTCATGGCTGCGTCTCTTGGCTGGAAGCACCAGTGGCCTGTGCGGCCGCACGGCCACGGGGGCCGTGAAAGTATTCCTGTATCCACGGGTGCTTGAAGCGCTCGACTGCCTCGATGCCGTCGTTGATGAGTACCTTCTGGTTCGCCAGGACCGCGACACGGTCGCATATGGTGTACAGCGTATCGAGGTCGTGGGTTACCAGAAACACCGTGAGGCCCAGTGCATTGCGCAGGGTCAGAATCAATTGGTCGAAAGATGCAGCCCCGATTGGATCCAGTCCTGCGGTGGGTTCGTCAAGAAACAGGATGTTCGCATCAAGCGCCAAGGCTCTCGCCAGTGCTGCTCGTTTCACCATGCCTCCGGACAACGAGGCCGGATACTTGTCTCCCGCTCCGGCAGGCAACCCCACCAAGCCCAGCTTGCTTCTTGCCAAACGCTCGGCAAGAGGCCGCGCCAGACCGACATGCTCGATCAAAGGAAGAGCGACGTTCTCCAAGACGGTCAGCGATGAATACAACGCGCCCTTCTGGAACAGAATGCCGAACCTTCGCTCCATACGCGCGCGCGCAAGCCATTGGGCTCGCAGTAGGTCGCGCCCCCCGATACGGACCACGCCCGAATGCGGCTTCTGCAGCCCGACGACGCTACGCAAGAGCACGGATTTCCCGGTGCCTGACCCTCCCACCACGCCAAGGATTTCCCCGCGCCGCACGTCCAGGTCTAGGTCCTGATGGACCTGCTGGGTTCCAAACCTGTTGTCCAGGCCGCGCACTTCAATAGCGTGTCGCACACCGTTGTCGGTGTCTTGCTTCACCGCGCTCACCAGCCCATCTCCATGAAGAACAGTGCAGCGATGGCGTCTATCAGGATCACCATGAAGATTGATTGCACGACACTAGACGTCGTGTGGTCGCCTACCGACTCAGCGCTACCGGCGACCTTGAACCCTTCATGGCAGCCGATAGCGGCGATCATCACCGCGAAGAGCGGGGACTTGCTCATTCCGACAAGAAAATGGCGCACCTCGATTTTTTCCTGCACGATGGCAAGGAACTGTGCGGGAGGAATTTCCAAGCTCAGTGCGCATACGGTGGCGCCGCCCGCAATGCCAGCCAAGATGCCTACTAAGGTGAGCAGTGGCAAGGACACAAGAAGCGCCAGCACGCGTGGCAGCACCAGTAACTCGATGGGGTCGAGCGCGTTGGAGCGAAGCGCATCGATCTCTTCATTTGCCTTCATCGAACCGATTTGGGCGGTGTACGCGCTTGCGGTACGGCCTGCAATCAATATGGCCGGGAGCAGCACTCCGAACTCGCGCATGAACGAGAAGGCGACCAGATGCACCGAGAAGATGCTCGCACCGAAGTTGGCCAGCACCGTTGCTCCCAGGAACGCCACCACCATTCCTACCATGAAGCTCAGTAGCGCCACGATGGGAATGGCGTCCACCGCTGATCGCTGGATTTGAGCGATCACCGAGGTCGCGCGCCAGCGACGCGGGTGACGAACGGTACGGCTCCATGTTTCGATGATCTGGCCCACGAACCCGGCCAGACCAAGACACGCACGACAGCCCTGTTCCAAGGTCAGGCCTATGCGTCCCAGACCGCGGAGCAGAGGATTCCCGCTCACCGCTGCTTTCTCCGTCTTCTGCTGATCGGTAGCAGCGGCGGCCAGCGCTCTCATTAGGGCGAGGCGATCCGAGGACAGATTTGGAGCTGCCTCCGGCCGGTCGAGATCGAGTCTGGCCCGAGAATTTCCACCAGCAGAGCCGCGCCGGCGGTGTCCAGTCTCTGGACTTGCGTCCAGTCGAGTAAGGGAGTGGCGTACCCCTCGGCATGACTGATGCGGGCGGCGGACACGGATTTTGCCAGACTGGCGTAGTGCTCTATCGTCCAGTCGCCACCCGCCAGCCATTTGTGATCACCGCCGACCATGGCATCCTGCCGGAGCCAAGCCTGTGAAGCGTTGCTCATGGCTGCGTGTCCCGCCAAGCGCTGTCGATGCGCTCGATGCAGTTCGTGATCGCCGCTTTGGCATGACCCAGCAATGTGTACGAACCGGCGAACTCTTTAATGACGTTGCCGCGCTCGAAGCAACTGGCGGCAGCAACCCGGCGTCCCGTCCTTAAATCGACTGCTTCGAACTCTAGGCTGGCACCACCCGTCGTCACGGGTCCAACCAGCAGGGTCGTCATTGCATTGACTGCCCGATTCGGTGTCTGCAGTTCGGTGACCGCTACACGCACCCGAACCTGTCCCGCGCCACCTGGGGGGGCGGGACTTTTGCCTTCCTGGCGTTTCAGTTCGCTCGTCACATGGTCTAGCACTTCGCGCTGCTGCGCGTCATCGAGCCCATCGATGCGACCCGAGGCGGTCTTGATCTGCGCTTCTTCCACCACGACAGCGGCATAACGCTTGGGCTCGAATCCCGCTGCGCGGTACATCAGTACGTTCTCGTATCGTGTCGGCGATAACTTCTCGTAGTCGCCGAGAAATCCGGAGCGCGTCATGCTGTTGGTCGCGCATCCAGAGAGCGCGCCTGCTACGCAAAAAAAGATGCCGCCGCGGATCAATGCAGTTTTGCTCTTCATAATGGGTCTCCTTGATCAAACGAAACTAAGACAGGCAATGCCTGCTGCGATGAGGGCGGTGCCAGACCAGCGCGTTACCGATGCGACATCGCCTAGTAGGAGGGCGCCGACGCCCAAGTTTCCAAGTAGCCCGATTCCTGCCCAGGCTGCAGAGGCCGCGCTGATCGGAATCCGCTTGAGCGCGAACCACAAAAGTGCGCCGCTGGCCGCCATGCACGTCACTGCCACACAGAGGCCGACCCAGCGCATCGGACCGCCCGCCGTGATGGCCCGCAGGCCCAGTGGATAGCCCGCTCCTAGAACCCCTGCGGCAATGACAATCGACCAGGATTTCCAGATCAGCGGATGGGTGCTGAATCGCATAAGCCTAGCGAGACATACGCATGAAGCGTGGGTGCATACGAATTCTGAGAATGCGCAGCACGCGGCGGCTCGCAAGAGACTCATGAGCGATCTCCATGCGCGGTGGCGACACTCAGGTTCCACGGCCCAATTCGCTTGATTCCAAACAGGACTTCGTAAAGCAGCGGAATCAAGCCCAACGTCACCAGCGTTCCGAGTGCCAGCCCACCGATCATCGCGATCGCCATCCCTTTCCATAATGGTCCGGAGAAGAGCATGAGTGGCACCAGTCCCGAAATGCAGGTGACCTTGGTCATCACGATTGGACGAAGCCGTTGTATCGCGGCCCCAACCAAGGCTTCATGGCGTGGCAGGCCTTCCGCTAGCCCCTGGTCGATGCGTTCCAGCAAGAGCACGGCGTTGTTGACAATGATCCCGAACAGGGCCAGTACGCCGAAGGTCGCCATGAAGCTGAAAGGTGTACCATGTGCGTCCTTTTGCCGGGACAAGTTCGAGATGGCCCGAGGCGAGATCCTGGAGCGCCCGAAAGAAATGCCGCCGCTCTGCGGGTGCGAGTATTGGCAAACCCAGAAGATCGGCGAACAGGGCGCCATCCAATGCCAGCATGATGAGTGCCGCGGTCTCGGTGCCACGCGGGGATCGACGCACGCGTTCGTACTGCACGCGGTACCACTCGCGCAGTGGGTCGAGAAGTGTTGGATCTTCCGCAGCTGCCGCGAGCAGCGCTGCGCCCATCTTCTGCATCTCGTCGTCGGGCATCGCTTCCACCTGGCTCGACAGCCAGGGGTCCGGATCTCCGGCAAACCTGCGCTCGTGATTGGCTTGTACCGCGTCGAACGCCCGGATCATCTCGTCGATCAGTGTCACGAACAAATCGCGTTTGGTCTTGAAGTGATAGAGAAACGCCCCTTTGCTCAACCCGGCCCGCACAACGACGGCGTCCAGTGTCAAGCGACTGGCACCTTCCTCCAGCACCAGTTCGCGGGCGGCCTGCAGGATGCGGTCGCGAGTTCGCTGGGCTCCTTGCTGGAGGCCGGGCTGCGCATCGGCGCTGCTATGGGCAGTGGACGGGGGGGGCAACTTTGTTTTCGCGCGGGGCGGCATGGTCGTGCTCCAAAAAAGCTTGAGTCATATACAGTCCAGACGGTATAGTAGAAGCCATACAACAGTCCGTCAAGACTTTTTCGGAACGCAAGGAGCTGCCATGTCTCAAATTCTTGAACGCTATCGCCTCATTGCCATGATTTCTCCGCTACTGCTTCTTGCGGCCTGCAGCCATGCCCCGCACTCTGCCGATCCACCTCGCCTGGATGTACCGGCCCATTTCTCAAATGAAGAGGGAGGTGAAGGCATCTTGGACAAATCGTCCCGCCGTACTCTTCCCGTCGATTGGTGGACGGCCTACGGCGATCCGCACCTCAATGCCTTGGTCCGGGCGGCGCTGGAGCGCAATACCGAACTGACGATTGCGCGAGCGCGCGTGGACGAGGCATCGGCCGCCACGCGGCGAGCACGGGCTGACGATTGCGCGAGCGCGCGTGGACGAGGCATCGGCCGCCACGCGGCGAGCACGGGCCTCCCTGCTCCCCTCGTTGTCCGCGGGCACGCAGGCAACTCGAGGACGCGACTATTCAGAGAACGTTGCAATCGGCAATGATGGCCGCGCCACGTTGTCCGCATCGTGGGAGGCAGACCTGTCGGGACGGCTTTCGCAGGCAGCAGAAGGTGCGCGCCTGGATGCGGTGGCAGCCGAACAAGCGTGGGTTGCCACGCGGTGGCAGGTCGCGTTTGAAACAGTGTCGGCGGCTGTGCAGCAGCGCCAAGCCAGTGAGCTCGAAGCGCTAGCCGCGGCGCGGCTGGCATCCGCAGAACGACTCGTCTTGCTGATGCAACGGAAGTTCGAGGCCGGACAAGCTACCGGCTTCGACATCGAGCGTACCCGCGCCGGCGTCGTCGCACTGCGCGTGGAGCAAGAGCAACTGCGGCGTGCGCGCGGCGAGGCGACGCATGCACTCGATGTACTAGTGGGACAAACGCCCGGAGCGCCTGCAGCTTCCCCAACTCTTGCGTCGCTCGCCGTCCCGGACTGGACACCGACACGCATACCTGCGGACCTGCTGAGTGAGCGGCCCGACGTGCGCGCCGCCGAAGCGAAGTTCGCCGCCGAAACCGCGCGCTGGAACGCAGCCGAAGGCGAACGCTTCCCCAGGCTGGTGTTGGACCTGAGCGGCGGACGGCAGCGCGTAGAGAGTGTGGGAACCCGCATCACTGGAAACATTTTTTCACTTGGGGCCGGGGTGTCGTTGCCGATCTTCGATGGTGGCGCGATCCGTGCCGGCATCGAGACCGGAGAGGCGCGCAGCCGAGCTGCCCGTGCGGAGTTCGAGCGCACTTTGTTGAGTGCTTTGCAGGACGTAGAGAACGCATATCTCGGTTGGCATACGCAGCACGCAGCACTGGAGCATCAGGCCGAGGGTGTCGCAGTCGCGGAGCGTCAGCTCGATCGCAGCCGACGTCTGTTCGAGGCGGGACAAGTGGACGCCACGGTGGTGGCCGAGGCTGAGGCCGGGGTGCTGTCAGCGCAGGCTTCGCTGATCCGCACGCGGGCCGAGACAGCCATGCAATGGGGCGTCCTGGCAAAAGCATTATCCGGCTCTCCTGTTTGATCGCAGAAACATGCTGGAGCAGCTTGCGAAGGCTAGCTAAATAGCGTGACGCAAGGCGAAGGTGGTGAGGCCTGAGTGATGAGGAATGCGAACATGGAAATTCGACACCTGCGCTACTTTCTGGCGGTGGCAGAGGAGCTGCACTTTGCCCGAGCCGCAGAGCGCCTCCACATAGAGACATCGCCGCTGTCGCGCGCCATCAAGGAACTTGAGGAAGAGTTGGGCGTAGCGCTATTTGCGAGAACCACTCGGAGCACCCGCTTGACTCGTGCGGGCAGGCTCTTCTTTGAGAGCGTGCCGCGTGTCTTCGCAGCTTTGCAGCAGGCGCGCGACAGTGTGAACGCCGCAGCCAATGGCTTTCATTGCCAGCTCCGTATTGCATTGTCTGATGGAATCACGCCATCGCGCCTGCCTGCGTTGTTGGCGCTCTGCCGGCAGGAAGAGCCGGAAGTGGAAGTTCGCTTCTTCGAGGTGCCTTTGGCACAGCAAATCAAGGGATTGTGTGGCGAACTGTACGATCTCGGCTTCGCTCAATCGGATGAAGTCGGCGAAGGCATCATCGCCGTGCCGGTGTGGAGTGACCCTCTGATGGTAGCTGTGCCCGCACGGCACCCCTTGCTATCCCACAAACAGATTCCCCTAGAAGAGCTGTTGCGGTATCCGCTGGTGCTCTGCGACGCGGTGGCGTGTGAGGGCCATGCTCGGCAAGTTGAACGGGTGCTACGTCGCGTGGACATAGAGCCACTGATTGCCGAACGCGTGACTTCCAGCGATCTAATGATGGTCCTGGTTTCGGCGGGACTTGCACTAGGCCTCACAGGAGGCGCGCATATCACAGCCAGCAGGGAACAGGGGGTGGTCGCACGGCCGCTGACTGGACGTTCGCCAATGCTCACGACCTATCTACTACGGCCGGCCAGCGAGCCGTCAGAAATGCTGACTCGCTTCATGGAACGCGTTCATTCGATCAAATCTCCAGATGCCAAAGGTCGGCGGTAAACCATCACACAATCTCCCAAAGAAAATTAACCATGAAGAAGATTGCTCTCATATTGCTTTCCTCGACATTGGCAGCCTGCAGCCCATCTGGGAAACCAGATAAAGCCAACCTTCCGACAGTCGATGAATTAGCGCTCAATCCTGAGCGTCTGAAAGAGTTGCGCAAGCAATGCAAGTTGGATCGACCAATGCTGGGCGACCAACTATGTAACCGGGTTGCCGAGGCTACGCGAAAGCGCTTTTACGAAGATGGCGATGTGCCCCACACCACGCCTAAAGAGCCGCCGAAGTTCTAAGCTGGTGGTCATGCCGGAGTATGTATGCCGGATATGAAAAATTTGAAGGAGAATCGCAATGGGTTGGATCTATCTTGTTTTGGCTGGATTGTTTGAAATCGGATGGCCGGTCGGGCTGAAAATGGCGCAAGAGCCAACATCGCGTTGGAGTGGGGTCGCAGTAGCCGTCTCTTTCATGACAATTAGCGGCGCCTTCCTATGGCTTGCTCAGCGTCAGATACCGATTGGGACTGCTTATGCGGTGTGGACGGGTATCGGAGCGGCGGGAACTTTCTTAGTCGGAATTCATTTCTATGGCGACCCAACCTCCCTGATGCGATACCTTGGCGTGGCGTTGATCATCCTGGGCGTTATCACGCTCAAGTTATCGAGTTGATCGCTAGCTCCATTGGTAGCGTAGTCGCTAGGCGACCCAGCTCCCAGAGTGGATCGGGCGCTGGGAACTCGTACGGTCACCTCCTCTCTCTAGTCGCTATGTGACGAGCTTGCCGGCGCCTCGGGAGAGTTCGAGCCAGTGCGCGTAAGGCGGTGGGAGCACCCATTCCGGGTGGCTCCACCTTCAGTGCCTGCGCCAAGGTGACCTGAGTACGAACTTTGTAGCCAGTCAGGCAGTGAGTTCGGAGGGGATGCTATCGGATTGGATCCAGTTGCGCCGGATCGTCGCCGGCGGTTTGTAAGCATGCGCGCTATGCGGCCGCTGCTCGTTGTAGAACTGTCGCCAACGTTCGATCAGCACCTTCGCTTCGGTCCGACTGCGGAACCATTCGCGGTTGAGCAGTTCGTCGCCCATCGTTGCCTGCGAAGTCAGGACCAGCAGAATCCTGAGGGGAGTTCTCATCATGGTTTTCTCCGTTCAGACGCTTGGGATCAAGCGGCCGGAGACCACTACGCCTGCTTGGCTTTGCGCGCTGCCTCGACCAAGCTGTCGAGCCAGTCCTGATGGCCGTTGATCATCGGGTTGGGTTTGGCGTTGTGCAGCTCCTCGGCCGGTTTGCCCTTCTGAGTTTCCTGCGTGAGGATGCGCACGCGCCTGCCGTCCAGGTTCTCAACCAGCCAGGCGTGATGCACATCCAGGCGCGTATCTGTGCCTTCCTCGCCGGACCAGCCGTGCCAGGCCACGCGGCCGGGTTGCCCATCCGCAGGTGGCACGTATTCGTTGCACTGCCCCTCTACCGGGAAGCCGAAGGTCTCGAAGTAAAACCGATCGCCGTCGGCCAGTACCGGGCCTTTGCCGTCATGAAAGCACACGTTAGCCGAGTTGGCGTAGTAGCTTGGCCACAGCGATGGTGTGACGAGTAGAGGCCATACGTCGGCCGCGCTCAAGCCGGCGGCGATGATCTCATTGGAGGCGAAATTCTCAGTAAAGCCCGGCGTGTAGCCTTCGGGCCAGAGGATGGCGTTCTGTTGCTTGCTCATATCGAAGCTCCTTCACAAAATGTCGATGACGCAACAGGGGTGGCTGCGTCATTCAAGTGGTCATGGAGCAAATCATGAGCCTCCATCTGCAATAAGTGAAATCCTAAGTTTCTATTTTTGATATCATAAAATATGATATCAAGGCCTAGGTTCTGCCATCCACCGACTAGGCTATCTCGCAGCGGCGCTACGAAAGGGCGCGTCTCCAATTGAGCCGACTGATTGCTTATTTGTAGTGCGAGGTAGAGTTGTGCTGAGCATGACGATAGGAGCGATCTTGCCTACTTGTTGTTAGCACAGGAAGTGAACAGCAGTGCTCGTATCCAGCGATGTGCTGGATCGTGATGGGTGCGTTCGTGCCAAGCAGCCGTCTTGGTGAACCCCGGTATCTTCACCGGCGGCAGGGAGATAGCCAGCTTGTCCATACCGGCGACCAAGCGGCTCGGCAAGATCGCAACCATGTCACTGGCACGCAGGATGTCTGGCAAGATCAGAAAGCTCTTGACCGACAGTGTGACGCTGCGTCGTTTGCCCAACTGTTCTAGCGCATCGTCGGTGACGCCGCGGAAACCTCCACCATCGTAGGAAACAAGCGCATGGTCGAGAGCACAGAACTGTTTAACGGTCAGCTTGCGCCCCATAGCCGCAGGATGGTCTTCCCGCAGGACACACACATAGTGTTCCTTGAACAGCTCTCGGGCATGCAGATTTGGCGGAGTGATCTCTGGCGTCAGGAGGGCTAAATCGATCTGACCGCGCTCAAGCTGGTTCTGTAGCTGCCCGCTCTCGACTGGCACTAATGAGACTCGTACACGCGGTGCGTGCCGTTTAAGTGCCGATAGAAATGGGACAGCAACGGCACGCAGCGCATAGTCCGTCGCGGCGATGGAGAAGGTCAGTTGTGCGGTGGCCGGATTGAAGGAAGGTGGCTGGAGCAGCGCGTCGATTTCGGCGAGCACCTGCTTGACAGGCATCCCTAGATCCAGCGCCCGCTGCGTTGGAACGATACCCCGCTGCGAGCGCGCGAAAAGCGGGTCACCGAAGCTCTCGCGCAACCGCGTCAGCATGCCACTCAAGGCCGGCTGGGTTAGTCCCAGACGGGCCGCCGCCCGTGTCACATTGCGTTCGTCTAACAATGCGTCCAGCGCCTTGAGCAAGTTGAGATCCATACTCTTGATATTTTTCATTTTTATTCCAATCTTAAATATCATCGTTTTTCATGATATCTAAATATTGCCTATGAGTGGAAGCAAGGCCCATTGACGGCTTTTTTTGGGTAACTTGCTTGGAACTCTGTATGCGCCGCAGTGCGCTTTCGCTTGCGGCGCTTTTCTTTGACTCGCCACCGCGCTCATTCTTTCTTTTCCCTCGACCATTGTGCTGCGAACGGTCTTTGACCGGCACTAGCCCAGAACCGATCCTGACGCCTGCGACACCCCCTGTGCAACGCTTTCAATGAGACACCAGCGCAGGAGAAATCGGAGGACAGGTCATGCAAGGGACGAACGTTCTGTTCGGCCAGATCGCTGTGGTAATCGGCATCGTGATCGCCGGCGTCTGGGGCGCCACACAATGGACAGCAGCGACCCTTGGCTATCAAGTACGCCTCGGATCGCCCTGGTTCGATCTTCTAGGTGTACCGGTTTATCACCCGTGGCGCTTGTTCGAATGGTGGTTCTTCTTTGATGCCTACGCGCCGCACGTCTTCGACACAGGCGGTGCGATTGCGGGTGGTAGCGGTTTGTTCGCTTTACTCGTCGCCATCGCCATGTCGGTATGGCGTTCTCGGCAGTCGCGGCTGGTTACGACTTATGGTTCGGCACGCTGGGCCGATGCCGTCGACATCCGCAAAGCTGGACTGACCCTCCCGGCGGGCGTCTTCCTCGGCCAACACGACGACCAATACCTCCGACATGAGGGGCCGGAACATGTCCTGAGCTTCGCACCCACGCGCTCGGGCAAGGGCGTGGGCTTGGTGGTGCCTACGTTGCTTTCGTGGCCGGCGTCCGCCGTCATTCACGACATTAAGGGAGAGAACTGGAAGATCACGGCGGGCTGGCGTTCGCGCTTTTCGCACTGCCTGCTTTTCAACCCCACCGATAGGCAGTCGGCCGCCTACAACCCGCTGCTTGAAGTCCGGCGCGGCGCACATGAAGTGCGCGACGTGCAGAACATCGCCGACATTCTGGTTGACCCTGAAGGTGCGTTAGAGAAGCGCAATCATTGGGAGAAGACCAGCCACGCGCTACTGGTCGGTGCAATCTTGCATGTTCTGTACGCAGGCGAGGACAAGACGCTGCGCGGCGTCGCCAACTTCCTCAGCGACCCGGCGTGTCCGTTCGAGCTGACGCTGCACCGGATGATGACGACGAAGCACCTGGGCGATGCGCCTCACCCGGTTGTCGCATCCGCTGCCCGCGAAGTGCTCAACAAGTCGGACAACGAGCGATCGGGCGTGCTCTCCACCGCCATGTCGTTTCTCGGCCTGTACCGCGACCCGACCGTGGCCGAAGTCACATCGCGCTGCGATTGGCGCATCGCCGACCTGATTTCCGCCGAGCACCCGGTATCGCTCTATCTGGTGGTGCCGCCCTCCGACATAAGCCGCACCAAGCCGCTGATCCGGCTCATCTTGAACCAGATCGGGCGGCGGCTGACCGAATCGCTCGACGGCAGCGATGGCATCGCGCGCCGGCACAAGCTGCTGCTGATGCTGGACGAGTTTCCGGCGCTGGGTCGCCTCGATTTTTTCGAGTCCGCGCTTGCCTTCATGGCCGGCTACGGCATCCGCAGCTTTCTCATCGCTCAAAGCCTGAACCAGATCGACAAGGCGTATGGGCAGAACCATTCCATCCTCGACAACTGCCATGTCCGGGTGACTTTCGCCACCAACGACGAAAGGACGGCGAAAAGGATTTCCGAAACCCTCGGCACCGCCACCGAGCTTCGCGCGCAGCGCAACTACGCGGGCCACCGCCTCGCTCCGTGGCTGGGGCACCTGATGGTGTCGCGTCAGGAAACTGCACGTCCGCTGCTGACGCCCGGCGAGGTGATGCAGCTTCCACCTGAGGACGCCGTAGTCATGGTGTCCAGCGTTGCCCCGATCCGCGCGAAGAAGCTGCGTTACTACGTCGACGCCAATTTCAAGGATCGCGTCCTGCCACCGCCCGTGCTCGCAGTCGGGAGGTACGCCGACGCGCCGCCAGCCCGCCCCGACGACTGGAGCGGCTTGGCGATCCCGGCCGTACCTACGGCGCCGACCTCGGTATCCGCCGATGGTCCGGGCGGCACCGATGACGGCGGCCCGCGCCGCCAGCTCGAACTCTCCGAAACCGTCGCCTACGAGCCCGAGTTGGACGCGTGTGCGAACGACCTGGAGCTGCTCGATGACGACGACCTGGCGCTCCCGCTTCCCGGCCAGCTCGACCCGGCCATGCAGCGCACGGCCCGGCTGGCTTCTCTCGACCCCAACGACGGAATCGACCTATGAGCCAATACCGCCTCAATCTTTTCATCCAGCCCGAGCACGCCAAGCGCCTGGATGAACTTGCCGCCAAGAAAGGCGTGTCCAAGTCCTCCATCGTCGCAGCGGCCTTGGCGTCCTGGCTGTCACCCGATGCGGGCGACCAGCGTGAGGCCGCCATTGCCAAGCGGCTGGATCGACTGTCGCGGCAGACCGAACGCATGGAGCGCGACCAGAACATCCAGATCGAAACGCTGGCGCTGTTCATCCGCTATTTCTTGACCATCAGCACGCCGGTGCCAGAAGCCCACAAGGACGCGGCCCGCGCCCAGGGCAAAGCGCGCTTCGAGCAGTTCGTCGAGCAGTTGGGTCGCCACCTGCTGCGTGGCCGCAGTCTGGTGCGCGACGTGGTGGAGGAACTGCACCCCGATCCGATGCGGATGGATGACGCAGCAGCGATGGCGTCCGCCGATGAGCGAGCTGCAGAGCGTGCGTCATGAGTGCCGTTCCGCAGATTCCGCCTGAATCTCGCTCATCCGCCGCGGCGTCCCAGGATCGCCGCATCCAGATGCTGCGCACGGCGATGGGGCCGCTGATCGCCGCTGCGCTCGAAGATCCGGATGTTGTGGAAATCATGCTCAACCCCGATCGCACCCTGTGGGTGGATCGGCTGTCGTCGGGTCGCTCGCCGCTGGGCGTGGAGATGCCCGAGGCCGATGGTGAACGCATCATCCGCCTGGTCGCCGCGCATGTCGGCGCGGAGGTGCATCGCGGCCAGCCGCTCTTGACCGCCGAGTTGCCGGAAACCGGCGAGCGTTTCGAGGGCATCCTGCCTCCGGCCGCCCCGGGGCCAGCCTTCGCGCTACGCAAGCGGGCCGTGAGCATCATCGGCCTGGATCGCTACGTGGCCGACGGCATCCTGACCGCCGGGCAGGCCGAGTTCCTGCGCCGCGCCGTGCGCGAGCGGCAGAACATCCTGATCGCCGGCGGCACCAGCACCGGCAAGACCACGCTGGCGAACGCGCTGCTGGCCGAGATCGCCGCCACAGGCGACCGCGTGCTGGTGCTCGAAGACACCATCGAGCTGCAATGCGCGGCCCGCGACCATGTGCCGCTGCGCACCCGCGCCGGCGTCGTCACAATGACCGAGCTGGTGCGGGCCACGATGCGCCTGCGGCCTGACCGCGTGATCGTCGGCGAAGTGCGTGGCGGCGAAGCCCTGGACTTGGTGAAGGTCTGGGGCACCGGCCACCCCGGCGGCATTGCCACCATCCATGCCGGCTCCGCCTTGGGCGCACTGCTGCGTCTGGAGCAACTGATCCTCGAAGTGGCAGTGAATCCGCCCCGCGCCCTGATCGCCGAGGCGGTCAACGTGGTGATTCACATCGCAGGCCGTGGCCGCAAACGTCACGTCGAAACCATCTCCCGTGTCGTCGGCTTCGACGGTGCGGGCTATCGCCTGACAGATGCGCTGGAAACGCCGTTTCCCGAGCTGCCGCCGGTTCCTCTTGCAGCCGCTGCCGCTGCGCCTTCCTCGACCCCTGACCAACCTGGAGAACTGCCATGACGCACGTTGATGCTTTCCGTCTTTCCGTAAATCCTATTTCTCGCCTGTCCAGCATGGCGCGGCTGCGCCACCTGGCCCGTCCCGCAGGGCAAGGGCTGCTGCTGGCCGCGCTGATGCTGTTGCTGGCGGGCACGGCGCAGGCCGCCGGTTCCTCGATGCCGTGGGAAGGGCCGCTGACCTCCATCCTCGAATCCATCCAAGGGCCAGTCGCCCGGATCGTGGCGGTGATCATCATCATCTCGACGGGGCTTGCGCTGGCGTTCGGTGATACCAGCGGCGGCTTTCGCAAGCTGATCCAGATCGTGTTCGGCCTGTCCATCGCGTTCGCCGCGTCCTCGTTCTTCCTGTCGTTCTTCAGCTTCTCCGGAGGGGCCGTCGTATGAGTAAGGCCACCGATCTTCCGGGCTTTGAAGTGCCGCTGCATCGCTCGCTGACCGAGCCGATCCTGCTGGGCGGTGCGCCGCGCACCGTGGCGATTGCCAACGGCACGCTAGCCGCCGCCGTCGGGCTGGGCCTGCAACTGTGGATTCCCGGCGTGGTGCTCTGGATCGTCGGCCACTCGCTGGCCGTATGGGGTGCGCGCGTCGATCCGCAGTTCATGCAGGTCTTCGCGCGGCATATCAAACACCGCCCGCTTCTGGACGTGTGAGGGGAGGACGCCATGCTGAACCTTGCCGAATATCGTCAGCGCCCGGCCTTGCTTGCCGACTGGCTGCCCTGGGCCGGGCTGGTCGCGCCGGGCGTTGTGCTGAACAAAGATGGTTCGTTTCAACGCACGTTCCAGTTTCGCGGCCCCGACTTGGACAGTGCGACACAGGGCGAGCTGATTGCCACGTCGGCGCGGCAGAACAACGCGCTTCGCCGTACCGGGTCTGGCTGGGCCTTCTATATCGAGGCCGAGCGGATGCGGGCATCGAGCTATCCGCAATCCTCCTTTCCCGAACCACTGTCCTGGCTGGTGGATGAGGAGCGACGCGCGGCGTTCGAGGAGTCGGATGGCCATTTCGAGAGCGTCTATCACTTCACGTTGCAACACCTACCGCCGCAAGAGTCTCGCGCCCGTGCGGCTGGGATGCTGTACGAGAACCGGCCCACTGAGGGTGTGGACTGGCGTGGTCGGCTTGATTCCTTCGTGGCAGAGACCGATCGCGTGTTCGACCTGCTCGATGGTGTGATGCCGGAGATTGCCTGGCTGGACGATAGCCAGACGCTGACCTACCTGCATGCCACAGTCTCCACGCGGCGCTATCGCGTCGGCGTGCCCGACGTGCCGTTCCATATCGACGCACTGCTGGCCGATGCCGCGCTGGTCGGCGGCCTGGCGCCCATGCTGGGCGATCAGCACCTGCGCGTGGTGTCGGTACGAGGCTTCCCGACCTCGACCTGGCCGGGGATCTTGGACGACCTCAACCGCCTGGGCTTTGCGTATCGCTGGAGTACGCGCTTCCTGTGCCTGGACAAAGCCGAGGCGGAACGGGAATTGGGGCGCTTGCGGCGCCAATGGTTCGCCAAGCGCAAGAACGTCATCGCGCTGCTGCGCGAAACGATCTTTCAGCAGGAAAGCCCGCTGGTCGATACCGATGCCAGCAACAAGGCCGCCGACGCCGATGCCGCCTTGCAGGAGCTGGGCAGCGATCAAGTCGCCTTCGGCTACCTCACCGCCACGGTGACGGTGCTCGACGCCGACCCGGCCGTGGCCGACGAGAAGCTGCGCATGGTGGAGCGCGTCATCCAGGGCCGGGGTTTCGTGACCATCCCCGAAACCCTCAACGCAGTCGATGCCTGGCTGTCGTCCGTCCCCGGCAACGCATACGCGAACGTGCGTCAGCCCATCGTTTCGACGCTGAACCTGGCGCACATGATGCCGATGTCAGCGGTATGGGCTGGGCCGGAGAAGAACGAACACCTCGATGGCCCGCCGCTGATCGTCACCCGCACCGATGGCGCGACGCCGTTCCGGCTGGTGACGCACATCGGCGACGTGGGGCACACCCTTGTCGCCGGGCCGACCGGCATGGGCAAGTCGGTGCTGCTCGCCATATTGGCCATGCAGTTCCGGCGCTACTTCGGCTCGCGGATCTTCGCCTTCGACATGGGGCGCTCGATGCGCGCCACCATCCTCGGCCTTGGCGGTGAGCACTACGACCTCGGTGCCGATGGCGGCATCGCCTTCCAGCCACTCGCGCGAATAGCCCACGAGGGCTACCGCACCTGGGCCGCCGAATGGGTGGAGGGCCGGCTGCTGCACGAAGGCGTGACGGTCGGCCCGGACGAGAAGGCTGCCATTTGGTCGGCGCTGCGAAGCCTTGCCGGTGCGCCAGTGGAGCAGCGCACCATGACCGGCTTGTCGGTGTTATTGCAGTCCAACGCGCTGCGCCAAGCGCTCGCGCCCTATGTGTTGGGCGGCGCCCACGGCAAGCTGCTGGACGCTGACCACGACCGGCTGGGCATGGCCGACGTGCAGGGCTTTGAGATGGAAGAACTGATGCACAGCCCCGCCGCCGTGCAAGCAGTGCTGCGCTACCTGTTCGCCCGCTTCGACGAACGTTTTGACGGCGCGCCCACGCTGCTGATCCTCGATGAAGCGTGGCTGTTCCTCGATGAGCCGTCCTTCGCGGCCCGCATCCGGCAATGGCTCAAGACGCTCAGAAAAAAGAACGTCAGCGTCATCTTTGCCACGCAGTCGCTGGCCGACATCAAGGACTCGACCATCGCGCCAGCCATCATCGAAAGCTGCGCGAGCAGGATCTTCTTACCTAACCCGCAGGCCACCGAGCCGCAGATTCGCACGATCTACGAAGGCTTCGGCTTGAACAGCCGCCAGATTGAGATCGTGGCGACCGCACAGCCCAAGCGCGATTACTACTACCAGTCGCGCCTCGGCAATCGCCTGTTCGACCTCGACCTGGGGCCTGTCGCGCTCGCATTCGCGGGCGCATCCACCCCTCAAGACCAACGCGATATTGACCGCGTGCTGACGCAGGCCGGCGCTCCCGGCTTCGCCGGCGCGTGGCTGCGCCATCGCGGCCTCGGCTGGGCCGCCGACCTGCTGCCGTCCGCTCCGGCGGCAGCTTCCTTTCTCGCTTCTCAACCGCTGGAGGTTTCACCATGAAGACCAAGCCCCGTTTGCTCTCTGTCTCACTCGCTGCCGTGCTGTCGGTATCGCTGCTGGCCGTGCAGCCCGCATCCGCGCTGACGGTGTTCGACCCGTCCAACTTCGTGCAGAACACGCTGACCGCCGTGCGCACGCTGGAACAGATCAACAACCAGATCAACCAGCTTCAGAACGAGGCGCAGATGTTGATGAACCAGGCCAGGAACCTGGCAAATCTCGACTTCAACATCGTCAACCGCCTGCGCTCGACGCTCGCCACCACCGAGCGCCTGATCGCCGAGGCGCGCGGCTTGGCCTACGACGTGCAGAGCATGGATGCCACGTTCGCCCGCCTGTACCCGGAACAGTACGCCGCCACCATCAGCGGCGACCGCATGGCACAGGACGCCCGCGAACGCTGGCAGAACACCTTGAACGGCTTGCACACCGCGATGCGGATGCAGGCGCAGGTGTCGCAGAACCTCGCCCAAGACGAAAGCGCGCTGGCCGATCTCGTGAGCCAGAGCCAGTCGGCCACCGGCGCGCTGCAAGCGATGCAGGCGACGAACCAGCTCCTGGCTTTGCAGGCCAAGCAGTCGATCCAGGCGCAGCAGCTCCAGATCACGCAAGACCGGGCCGCTTCACTGGAACTGGCGCGGCAAGCGGCGGCTATGGAGCGCGCCCGCGAAGTGCGGCGGCGCTTTCTGGGCACCGGCACGCCGTACACGCCGCAGTCCGTCAACTTCTATAACAACTGACCGGAGGCGGCCATGCGATGCGCTTCCGTCCTGATGGCCGTGCTGCTGACCGCGTGCGGCCAGCAGCCGGCCGAGAACCTGGCCGACGCCCTGGCCGCAGATCCGGTGCGGCTCAAGGCGTTGCGCGGGCAATGCGCGGCCGACCGGCAGGCCGTGGGCGAGGATGCCTGCCGCGCCGCCGCTGAAGCCTTCCGGCGGCGCTTCTTCGCCGGCCATACCGGGCCGGATGAATACAACTCGCTGGCTGAACTCCCGCCGATTCCGCCGAGCTTCGATACGCCCGCAGATGAATTGCCAGAGGGCGCCGTTCCGCTCACTCCGCCCGAGGATTCGCCATGAACGACGTGACCATCATCGACCGTTTCCTCGATACGTTCTCGCGCTACATCGACTCGGGCTTCGGCTTATTGCAGGGCGAAGTGGCATTTCTCACCGCCACGCTCATCGTCATCGACATGACGATCGCTGGCCTGTATTGGGCCATGAGCCACGCCACCGGCCAGGGCGACGACGTGATCGCCAAGCTGCTGCGCAAGGTGCTCTGTGTCGGCGCGTTCGCCTACATCATCGGCAACTTCAACTGGCTGGCGAGCATCGTGTTCCGCTCGTTCGCCGGCTTGGGAATTACCGCTACCGGCTCGGCCATCACGATGGAGAACTTCCTTCAGCCGGGCCGGCTGGCGAAGACCGGCATCGACGCAGCCGCGCCGATTCTGGAACAGATCGGGGACATGGCTGGGTTCCCCGAGGTGTTCGTGAACATCGACCCTATCGTGGTTCTGTTCATCGCCTGGCTGGTGGTGATCCTCTGCTTCTTCGTGCTGGCCGTACAGCTTTTCATCACGCTGATCGAGTTCAAACTGACTACGCTCGCCGGCTTCGTCTTGATCCCGTTTGCACTCTGGAACAAGACCTCGTTCCTCGCGGAAAAGGTGCTAGGCAACGTGGTGTCGTCAGGCATCAAGGTCTTGGTGCTGGCCGTCATCGTCGGCATCGGTTCAGGCCTGTTCGCCGAGTTCCAGGTGCATCCCGACGAACCATCCATCGACCACGCGCTGGTCGTGATGCTGGCCTCGCTCGCGCTGCTGGCGCTGGGCATTTTCGGCCCCGGTATCGCCACCGGCCTGGTGTCCGGTGCGCCACAGCTTGGTGCGGGCGCGATGGCTGGTGCTGCGGTCGGGGCTGTCGGCACCGGCGTTGCCATCGGCGCCGCCGTAACGGGCGTGGGCGGCGCCGTCATGGCCGGGGCACGAATGGCCCCGGCGGCCGCAAAGCTGGCCGGTGCCGGTGCGCGTGCCGCGACTTCGGCGGCCGGCAGTGCCCGATCGGCGTTCCAGGCCGGTTCCGCTGCGGCCGGCGGCGGTGCCAAGGGCGCGGCGGCTGGCCTCGGCAATGTCGCCAAGACTGGCGCACAAGCCGCAGGCCGCAGCGTCACCTCTGGTGCTTCCGCTGTTGGGCAGAAGGTGGCCGACTCCTTCCGCGCTGGCTGGAACGGCACAGAAGCCGGCAGCGACGGTGCTGGCCCCGGCCAGACCGCAGACGGCACCGCAGGCTCGCAGAAGCAAGAGCAACCGGCCTGGGCCAAGCGGATGCACCGCCGCCAGCAGGCTACCCATGCCGCGACCACTGCCGCCCACACGCTGCGCGGCGGCGACGGCGGCGGCTCCGGGCAAGGCCCGAGCCTGCGGGATTCCGATACCTAACCTTCAAGGAGAACACCCATGCGATTCAAACGACCGCAGGTGCGCTACGCCGATACGCCGCAGCCTGCCACCCCGTATCAAGCCGCCGCCCAGGTGTGGGACGACCGTATCGGCTCCGCCCGCGTGCAGGCGAAGAATTGGCGCCTGATGGCCTTCGGCTGCCTAGTGCTCGCGCTGTTGATGGCCGGCGGCCTGGTGTGGCGCTCGGCGCAGTCCATCGTGACGCCCTATGTCATCGAGGTCGATCAAGCCGGGCAGGTGCGCGCCGTGGGAGAGGCCGCCACGCCGTACCGGCCCGGCGACGCGCAGATCGCGCACCACCTGGCGCGCTTCGTGACGCTGGTTCGCTCGCTGTCCATCGACCCCATCGTGGTGCGGCAGAACTGGCTCGATGCCTACGACTACACCACCGACAAGGGCGCGGCGGTGCTCAACGACTACGCCCGCACCAATGACCCATTCGCCCGCATCGGCAAGGAATCGGTAACGGTGCAAATCACCAGCGTGGTTCGCGCGAGCGACACGTCTTTCAACGTGCGCTGGACAGAGCAGCGCTATGTCAACGGTGCGCCCGCCGGCACCGAACGCTGGAACGCCGTGCTTTCGACCGTCCTGCAAACCCCGCGTACTGAACAGCGCCTGCTCAAGAACCCATTGGGTATCTACGTCAACGGCCTGTCATGGAGCCGCGAACTGGATTCTTCCGAAGGAGCCAAACCATGAAACTTCGTTTCCGCCTTTACGTTGTTCCTTTGACGCTGCTGGCCCTCGCGGGCTGCGCCTCGCAGGGGAAGCCGCCGCCATCCATCTCGCTCGACGAGACGGTGCTGGCCCAGCCGTTGCCCGAACCGCCCAAGCCCGTCGAAGTCGTCGCCGTCCCTGAACCGCTGGCGCTGCCGGCGCAGTTGAAGCCCCTGCCGGAACTCGATGAGGCCCCCGTTGCGCCGGAGCCGGCCGACGAAAAGGTGCGCGTTTCCCGTGCCAATGCAGAAGCGCGTATCGCGCCTACCCGTGAGGGCTACGTCAACGCGATTCAGGTGTGGCCGTTCACCGATGGCGCGCTTTATCAGGTCTATGCGTCGCCGGGGCGCGTGACGGTGGTTTCGCTTCAACCGGGCGAGGAACTGGTAACGGTCGCCGCCGGCGATACCGTGCGCTGGATCGTGGGCGACACGTCCAGCGGCGGCGGGGCCGATCTGCGCGTCAATGTGCTGGTCAAGCCTATCCGCTCCGGTCTGAAAACCAATCTCGTCATCACCACCAGTCGGCGCACCTACCTGCTGGAGCTGACCTCGACCGAGAGGGCATGGATGGCGTCGGTGTCCTGGGACTATCCGAAAGACCGAATGCTCGCGTTGCAGCGCCAGGCGCAGGCAGCGCAGGCAACAACGCCTGTCGATACGGGCCTGTCGCTGGACAAGATCCGCTTCCGCTACGCGGTATCGGGCAGCAACCCGCCGTGGAAGCCTCTGCGCGCCTTCGATGATGGAGAGAAGGTCTATATCCAGTTCCCGCCGGGCATCGCCCAGGGCGAGCTGCCGCCGCTGTTTGTCATCGGCGCGCAGGGCGACGGGCAACTGGTGAACTACCGTTTTCGCTCGCCGTACTACGTCGTGGATCGCCTGTTCGGCGCGGCCGAACTGCGGCTGGGCGGCGATGGCGGCGACGTGGTGCGGATCGAGCGCACCGATGGTGTTGCACGGAGGAACTGACCATGAGCCAGGATGACACTCCCGACCTTGCCGCGCCGCAGGCGGACAAGGTGGCGCCGGAGGCAGTGGCGCTGCGCGCCCAGCCGCGTCCAGTCACACGCCTGAACCGGCGCTCGCTGGCCATCCTTGCCGGCGTCCTAGCGGTCGCCGTGCTCGGCGCGCTGATGTGGTCGCTGCAACCTCATCGACGCAGCACAGGCGAGCAGACCGAGCTTTACAACGTCGATCGCGTGTCAAAGTCGGAAGGACTGGATGCGCTGCCGACGGACTATTCCAAGCTGCCGCCGGCGTTGCTGCCTGCCGTTCCCGAACTAGGGCCACCGCTGCCGGGCGATCTTGGCCCGGCTATCGTGAAGTCGCAGCAACCGGCGACGGCTGCCTACGCGGCCCCCGGTCACGACCCGAACGATGCCCTGCGAAAAGAAGCCGAGGCGGCCGCGGCCTCGTCCGTGTTCTTCCGCTCGGGTGGGCAGAATGCGGCGCCGGTAGCGCAGACACAGGTGGCCGCTGCGCCGGGCTTCGCCGCCAATGCGGCGTTTGACCCGCTGGCGGCCGGGCCGGCCTCCACGGCGGCCCAACCTGCTGACCCGACAGCGGTGCAAAACCGGCAAGACCAGAAAGAGGCTTTCATGAAAGCTGGCCCCACTGAAACCCGTAATTCCGGCAATCTGACTCTGCCAATTTCGCCGTATCAGGTTATGGCCGGAACAGTGGTCGCAGGTGCCTTGGTGACGGGCATCAAGTCGGACTTGCCCGGCGACGTGATCGCCACGGTGACGGAGCCGGTCTATGACACAGCCACCGGGCGCTTCCTGCTGATTCCGCAGGGTTCGCGCATCCTGGGCAAATACAACAGCCAGGTCAGCTACGGGCAGAGCCGCGTTCAAGTCGTCTGGAACCGGATCATCCTGCCGGACACGTCTTCGCTCACGCTCGACAACCTGGCCGGCACCGACCCAGCCGGCTATGCCGGGCTGGAGGACGATGTGGACTACCACTGGGGCCGCATCTTTGCCGGTGCGGCACTCACCACGCTGCTGGGCGTCGGTGCCGAGCTGGCCGCGCCGGAGAACCGGCAGGATGGTGATCGCGTCATCATCGCTGGGCGCGACAGCGCGCAGGACAGCATCAATCAGGTCGGCCAGGAGATGACCCGGCGCAACCTCAACATCCAGCCGACCTTAACGCAACGGCCGGGCCTGCCGGTTCGCATCATCGTCAACCGGGATCTGGTGCTGCGGCCGTACCAGCCGCTGTTCTTCAACCGGGGGACTTCACGATGAGCACGACCAAGAAGCTGCGGCTCGGCCCGCTGCCGAAGACCGAGAGCACCAAGCTGACTTTCGTTTGCCCGACCAGCTTGAAAGTCGACCTCGACCGCTACGCCGCGCTACACGCGCAGGCGTATGGCGAGGCCGTTGATGCGGCGACGCTGATCCCGCATATGCTGGAAGCGTTCATGGCGGGGGATCGAGGATTCAGGAAGGGCACGGCGACCCGCAGCACACCACCGAAGCCGCCATGATTGCACCGCATGCTATTCAACGGCATCCATCGAACGCGCAGCCCAGGCTGCGCGTTCTTCATTCTGGATGCCGCCGAGCCTGTTGGGCTATGATGATGCGACAGGCCCGCCGTTCCTCGGCAATCCAGCACTACACAGTGCGATGCGGCTTTCTCTCCCAACGCTCCTATGTCGCTCCTAGCCGACAACGCCGCTCTTCTTCTAAGCGGCCCCGAAAGGAGCTAACCTACTGTCCCATATACGGTTTCAAGTCCTTCTTGATTTGCGCGAAAGAATTGACACCGGCACTTTTTTGTTGCCGCGCCGCGCCTGGCGCCCGCCAGGAAGCCGGCATCGAGCGTCTGGCGACGATGTAGTCCTGGCGCCAAGGGCAGGAACGGCCTGGCGGCGTTGTATGCTGCGAGTGCGCGCCCGCGCTGCCGCATTTCTCCTTTCCTGGATGTCCCGCATGTCCTCATCTTCCTCGCCCACGCCGCTTCCGCAGCCCGCCGAGGTCGTTGCCTTCTGGCGCGACGCGGGCCCTCAGCAATGGTTCAGCAAGAACGCGGCCTTCGACGCCGAATTCCGGCGGCGATTCGAGAGCGCCCACATCGCCGCCGCGGCCCGCGAGCTGGACGACTGGCTGGGAGATTCCACCGGGGCGCTGGCGCTGATGGTTCTGCTGGACCAGTTCCCGCGCAATGCCTATCGCGGCACGGCGCACATGTTCGCCACCGATCCGCTGGCGCGCTATTGCGCCGAATACGCGATCGGCGTCGGCCATGACCTCGCGGTCGAGGCGCAGCTGCGCCAGTTCTTCTATCTGCCCTTCGAGCACGCAGAGGATCTGGAGGCGCAGGAGCGCGGCGTGGCGTTGATGGAGGCCCTGGGCGGCGATACGCTGCGCTGGGCGGTCCTGCATCGCGACATCATCAAGCGTTTCGGCCGTTTCCCCCATCGCAACGCGGCGCTGGGTCGCCTGACCACGCCGGCCGAGCAGGCCTTCCTGGATGGGGGCGGCTTCTCGGGCTGATGGATGGGGTGTTGTTTGTCCTGGTTTCTTTGTGTGTCAACGAATACCAATTTGAAAATATCCATGCATTTCCCAAAAATGCATGGTGAATTGGTTCGTTGATGCCCGTGTCCTGCCGCCAGACTCTGGCCGGCCGCCGGCAGCAGGGGCGGGATTTGCACAATTGACGTTTTTCGGAATTCGCCAATACACTGATTCCAGCGAGATTTTCAAGCGACGCGGTCTGCGTTTAACTTGTCGCCGTCAATGCTGTTGCGGTTGCTTCCTCTCCCATCCTTGACGATCTGGCACCCCGCGAGCAATCGCTTCCCCTGGATTCAAGGACATCCGCATATGGCAACCGGCATCGTCAAGTGGTTCAACGCCGAAAAAGGGTATGGCTTCATCGTTCCCGACGACGGCAGCAAGGATCTTTTCGCCCACTACTCCGAAATCCGCAGCGAAGGCTACAAGACGCTGCAGGAGAACCAGCGCGTCAGCTTCGAGGTAGGCACCGGCCCCAAGGGCCCGAGCGCGAAGAACATCAAGGTTTCGGCCTGATCCGCCGCGCCTGAGGTTCTTGGGGCGGCAGGCCCGCGCTTCCAACGCTTCCTGCATGAAAAATGCCAGTCAGTGACGCTGACTGGCATTTTTTTGCCGGGCGTTCGCAGGCGCGGACTTTCAGGCTTCGGTCGGTCGGTTGGGGTACAGGTTCAACGACAGGACGGCATCGGAGTAGGTGGCCAACAGCATGCCCGACAGATGGCCGTGCAAGGCGCCGAACAGTGACCAGGTGAGCGTCTCGTTGCCGGGCAGCAGATCCAGCAGCAGCAACTGGCCGGTCCGCACCGTGCCGACGAAATAGGCGCGCTCATCGTGCTCACCGGTAGGCATGGCGCGATAGATCTTGGTGGCACGGCCACTGTCGTCCTTGCGCCAGGTATTGCTGCTGGCGGTGCCCTTGGCGCCGATGGCCGGGATGTCTGCCTGGATCGTGTCCCAAAGGGCGCGGGCGTTGGCGGCGTAAACGAGGATGGTCATGGTGGGCGCACTCCTGTCGGGAATGGGGGGGGGCGTGGCAAAGGTAGCAATGTCGCCGTTTTCCGGCAAGCCCAGCCCGGCCATGGTCCATGCATCAATCACGCTTCAGCATGCGCGGCGTGTCGGCGGCCACCGGAAATCCGGCAGCCCGCCATATTTTCACGCGGCGGGTGCCGCGCAGTGGCTCAGTGATGCTTGGCGTGGGGCGACGACGACAGCCGGTCCACCAGGGCGATGCCCAGGGCCGAGGCGATGAAGAGCGCGTGGATGATGGTCTGCCACATGACGCCGGCCTCGGTGAAGCGCGCATTGGGCGTGCCCAGTGTGCCGGCCTCGATGAAGGTGCGCAGCAGGTGGATCGAGGAAATGCCGATGATGGCCATGGCCAGCTTGACCTTCAGCACGCTGGCGTTGACGTGGCTGAGCCACTCGGGCTGGTCCGGGTGCCCTTGCAGGCGCAGCCGCGACACGAAGGTCTCGTAGCCGCCGACAATCACCATCACCAGCAGGTTCGAGATCATCACCACATCGATCAGGCCCAGCACCAGCAGCATGATCTCCATCTCGCCGAAGCTGGTGGCGTGCGTCAGCAGGTGCCACAGTTCCTTCAGGAACAGCATGACATAGACGCCTTGCGCGACGATCAGCCCCAGGTACAGCGGCAACTGCAGCCAGCGCGAGCTGAAGATCAGGCCGGGCAGCAGGCCGAGGCGGGGAGGGGTGTTGGTGGACATCATGGGTGGGTTGCGAGCCGTTTGGTGTTTGCGGGAAAAAGAGCGGCGGCAATTCTATCAATGCGAGGCGACAGCGGACACCTGTTTCTGTGACGATTTCCAGGCCTTGCATTTGCGCGGATTCGGGGTGGCGTCATCCCGCGCCTAGCATGCCCCATGCGGGTTTGCATGGCTTTTATGTAAGGGAAATTCGCATTTGCGAAACTCTGTGGCGAAACGTCTGCGCCGGTTTTCCCATATATAGAATTGCCGGCGAATTCGCATAGAGCTTGTCAAAGAGGAGTTTGTTCCCATGAAGATCCGGTACACCGCCGCAGCCCTGGCGCTCGCGCTCGCCCCGTACTCCGTTTCGCATGCCCTGGACATCGGCGGCCTGGTCGGCGCCGGCAGCAAGGTCGTGCAGGCCGCCACCCTGAGCGATGCCGACATCAAGACCCTGTCGGACAAGGCTTGCGCGCAAAGCGATTCGCAGGAAAAGATCGCCGCGCCCGGCAGCAAGTACGACGCCCGCCTGCAGAAGCTGGCCAAGTCGCTCGGCGCCAGCGTCAATGGCCAGCCCGCCAACTACAAGGTCTACATCACCAAGGACGTCAATGCCTGGGCCATGGCCAACGGCTGCATCCGCGTCTACAGCGGCCTGATGGACATGATGAACGACGACGAAGTGCTGGGCGTGGTGGGCCACGAAATCGGCCACGTCGCGCTGGGCCACAGCAAGAAGGCCATGCAGACCGCCTACACGGTCTCGGCCGCCCGCGATGCCGCCGACGCCGCCGGCGGCGCGACGGTCGCCGCGCTGAACAAGTCGCAGTTGGGCGATCTGACCGAGAAGTTCATCAACGCGCAGTTCTCGCAATCGCAGGAAAGCGCCGCCGACGACTACTCGTTCGACCTGATCCAGGCCAAGAAGCTCAACGCCCGCGGCCTGGTCACGGCGTTCCAGAAGCTGGCCGAGCTGGACGGCGGCAAGAGCGATATGATGAGCTCGCATCCGTCCTCGGCCAAGCGCGCTCAGCACATCGAAGAGCGCATCGCCAAGGCCAAGTAAGGCGTTCGATCCCGCTTCCACCGGGAGGAAAACGGGGCGCGGGCATCCGGATTTATCCGGGGCC
>NZ_JCBANG010000082.1:0-30838 GCF_059760905.1 Achromobacter sp. 1011811831 | reverse complement strand
CCCTCAGCCGTCGTGTCATACGGCGGCGGCCTGGCGCTGCACGCCGGCCGCCGCGCCTACCTTAGCGCAAGTTGTAGAAAGCTTCCAGGCCAGGGTAGGAGGCCACTTCAGCCAGCTCTTCCTCGATGCGCAGCAGCTGGTTGTACTTGGCCATGCGGTCGGAACGCGACAGCGAACCGGTCTTGATCTGCATGGCGTTGGTGGCCACCGCGATGTCGGCGATGGTGGAATCCTCGGTTTCGCCCGAACGGTGCGACACGACGGCGGTGTAGCCGGCGCGCTTGGCCATTTCGATGGCGGCGAAGGTCTCGGTCAGGGTGCCGATCTGGTTGATCTTGATGAGGATCGAGTTGGCCACGCCCTTCTGGATGCCTTCGCGCAGGATCTTGGTGTTGGTGACGAACAGGTCGTCGCCCACCAGCTGCACCTTCTTGCCGAGCTGGTCGGTCAGGAGCTTCCAGCCGTCCCAGTCGTTTTCGGCCATGCCGTCCTCGATCGAGATGATCGGGTACTTGTCGCACCAGGTCGCCAGCAGGTTGGTGAATTCCTGCGAGGACAGCGAGATGCCGCCTTCGCCGGCCAGCGTGTACTTGCCGTCGCGGTAGAACTCGGAGCTGGCGCAGTCCAGGCCCAGGGCGATCTGCGTGCCCGGCTCGTAGCCGGCTTCGGTGATGGCCTTCAGGATCAGCTGGATCGCGGCTTCGTGGCTGGCCACGTTGGGGGCGAAACCGCCCTCGTCGCCCACGGCGGTGGACATGCCCTGGCCATGGATCAGCTTCTTGAGCATGTGGAAGACTTCGGCGCCCCAGCGCAGGGCTTCACGGAAGCTGCCCGCGCCCACCGGCAGAATCATCAGTTCCTGCAGGTCCAGCGTGTTGTTGGCGTGCGCGCCGCCGTTGATGACGTTCATCATCGGCACGGGCATGCTCATGGGGCCGCTGCCGCCGAAATAGCGGTACAGCGACAGGCCGGACTCGTCGGCGGCGGCGCGGGCCACGGCCATCGAGGCGGCCAGCAGCGCGTTGGCGCCCAGGCGTTCCTTGGACTCGGTGCCGTCCAGCTCGATCAGGGTGCGATCGACGAAGGTCTGCTCCTGCGCGTCCAGGCCCATCAGCGCTTCGGAGATCTCGGTGTTGAGGTTCTCGACGGCGCGCAGCACGCCCTTGCCCAGGTAGCGGCTCTTGTCGCCGTCGCGCAGCTCGATGGCTTCGCGGGCGCCGGTGGACGCGCCCGACGGCACGGCCGCGCGGCCCATGGCGCCGGATTCCAGCAGCACATCGCATTCCACGGTGGGGTTGCCGCGCGAATCGAGGATTTCGCGGCCGATGATGTCGACGATTGCACTCATGACTTTACATTCCCTGAACGATAAACATATTCATGACGGCCGCGCCTTCGCGGGCATTGCGGGCCCGGCGGTACTGCCAGGAGTCGTAGAAGGCCTGCGCGGCGCCCATGGAGGGAAACTCCATGACAACCGTGCGGCCGGGCTCACGCCCCTCGAGCACCTTGGAGTCGCCGCCGCGCACCAGGATCTTGGCGTCGTAGGCCCGCATCGCGAGCGTGGACAGACGCTTGTAATCCTCGTATTGCGCAGGCTTGGTCACTGAGACATCGGCGATCAGATAGGCACTCATGGGGCTCCTTGTGAGCGATTGCGTGGATGAAGGGCGCCAGCGAAATTGCCCGCGGCCCTGGCCGTGCGCAAGCGCGAGGCCGGGCCGCGGAACCGCATCAGGCGTCCTGCCCGCCGCGGCGAGCCTTGTGCTCGATGGCGGCGCGGATATAGCTGGAGAACAACGGGTGGCCGTCGCGCGGCGTGGACGTGAACTCCGGGTGGAATTGCACGCCGACGAACCAGGGGTGGTCGGGCAGTTCCATGATTTCCGGCAGGTTCTCGCTCGGGGTGCGCGCGCTGATCACCATGCCGGCCTCTTCCAGGCGCGGCACGTAGACGTTGTTCACCTCGTAGCGGTGACGGTGGCGCTCGTTGACCTCGTCGCCGTAGATGCTCTGGGCGCGGGTGCCCGACTTGATGGGCACGCGCTGCGCGCCCTTGCGCATCGTGCCGCCCAGGTCGGACGAGTTGTCGCGCTTCTCGACCTTGCCTTCGCGGTCCATCCACTCGGTGATCAGGGCCACCACCGGATGCGGCGCGGACGGATCGAACTCGGTGCTGTTGGCGCCGCCCAGGCCGGCCACGTGGCGCGCGAACTCGATCACGGCCAGTTGCATGCCCAGGCAGATGCCCAGGTAGGGCACACCGTTCTCGCGGGCGTAGCGGATGGCGGCAATCTTGCCCTCGGTGCCGCGCTTGCCGAAGCCGCCCGGCACCAGGATGGCGTCCAGGTGCTTGAGCTGGTCGGTACCGCGGGTCTCGATGTCTTCCGAGTCGATGTACTCGATGTTGATCTTCGAGCGCGTGTGGATGCCGGCGTGCACCAGGGCTTCGGTCAGCGACTTGTACGACTCGGTCAGGTCGACGTACTTGCCGACCATGCCGATGGTGAGCTGGTGCTGCGGATGCTCCAGCGCCTCGACCAGGTTGTCCCACATGGACAGGTCGGCCGGCGGCGGGTTCAGGCCCAGCGCTTCGCAGACGATGTTGTCCACGCCCTGCTTGTGCAGCATGGCGGGGATCTTGTAGATGGAATCGGCGTCCCAGACGGAAATCACCGCATCCAGCGGCACGTTCGAGAACATCGAGATCTTGGCGCGCTCGTCATCCGGGATCGGGCGGTCGGCGCGGCACAGCAGCGCGTTCGGGTAGATGCCGATTTCGCGCAGCTTCTGCACCGAGTGCTGGGTCGGCTTGGTCTTGAGTTCGCCGGCGGACGCGATGAACGGCACCAGCGTCAGGTGCACGAAGGCGGCGTTGTTGCGGCCCATGCGCAGGCTCATCTGGCGGGCGGCTTCCAGGAACGGCAGCGACTCGATGTCGCCCACGGTGCCGCCGATCTCGACGATGGCCACATCGGTGTTGCCATTCCAGGCGGCATCGGCGCCACGGGCGATGAAGTCCTGGATTTCATTGGTGATGTGCGGAATGACCTGGACGGTCTTGCCCAGGTAGTCGCCACGACGCTCCTTGCGCAGCACCGATTCGTAGATCTGCCCGGTGGTGAAGTTGTTCACCTTGTGCATGCGGGCGGAAACGAAGCGCTCGTAGTGCCCCAGGTCCAGGTCGGTCTCGGCGCCGTCTTCTGTGACGAACACTTCGCCGTGCTGGAACGGGCTCATGGTGCCCGGATCGACGTTGATGTAGGGGTCGAGCTTGAGCATGGTGACCTGCAGACCACGCGACTCGAGGATGGCTGCAAGCGACGCGGCGGCGATGCCCTTGCCCAGGGAAGACACCACTCCGCCGGTGACAAATACGTATTTGGTCATCGTAATGAGCGCCCGGGACGAGCGGGCGCGTGCGGGAAATTTGGATTATAGCCGGGAGGCGCGGCGAGTTTGGGTTTCCCCTTAGCCGCCAGGCGTAACATTTGGCAGCGCCCAGGCGGGACGCGGCTTGCGGACCGATCGCCCCCATTTTGCCCCCGGCGGGGCGGCCGCCCGCCAGGTTCAGCCCGCCAGGCGCTCCAGCTCCGGCGGCTCGAACACCCGCACCGGCTCCGGCCCGCCGGCCCACTTTTCCGCCTGCACCAGCGCCGACAGCGCACTGCAGCCCTGCGCCAGCCGCGAGGTGCCCTCGTCCCGGGTCAGCACGTTCGGATTGCCGTGGCGCTCCAGCGCCGCGTCGCGCGGATCGAACCAGGCGCCCGTGGCCATGACCACCACGCCGCGCGCCACGCCCTCGTCCAGATCGGCCCCGCCCAGGCAGGCGCCGCGTTCGTTGTACAGGCGCACCACGTCGCCCTGGCCGATGCCGCGCGCGGCGGCGTCGGCCGGATGCATGCGCACCGGTTCGCGCCCGGCGATCTCGGCCTGGCGCGCGGCGTTCGACTGGTCCAGCTGCGAATGCAGCCGGCCCGCCGGCTGGCAGGTCACCAGATGCAGCGGCCACTCGCGGGCGGCCTCGGCGCCCAGCCATTCCGCCGGCGCCAGCCAGGCCGGATGCGGCGGGCAATCGGCGTAGCCGAAGCCGGCCAGCGCCTCGCTGTGCAGCTCCAGCTTGCCCGAGGCGGTCTTGAGCGGATGCGCCTGGGGATCGGCGCGGAACTGCTCGAACAGCACAAAGTCGCGCGGCGGTTCGGGCAGCGCCACGTGGCCCAGTTCCCAGAAGGCGTCGAAATCGGGCAGCGTCAGCTGCTGCGCCTCCCAGGCCGGCCGCATCTGCTCGTAGATATGGCGGATCCAGGCCATCTCGTCACGGCCTTCGGTGTAGGTCTGCTCGAAGCCCGCCATCGCCGCCAGCTCGCGGTAGATGTCGAAGTCGTTGCGGCTGTGGCCGACGGGCGCCAGCGCCTGGCGCATCGCCAGGATGTAACGATCGCGCGACGATCCGCCCACGTCGTTGCGCTCCAGCGTGGTGGTGGCCGGCAGCACGATGTCGGCGCGGCGCGCGGTCGGCGTCCACCAGGGCTCGTGCACGATGATGGTCTCGGGCCGCGTCCAGGCCCGCGCCAGCCGGTTCAGGTCCTGGTGGTGATGGAAGGGGTTGCCGCCGGCCCAGTACACCAGCCGGATGTCTGGATAGACGCCGCCGCGGCCGTTGAATTCATAGGACTGGCCGGGATGCAGCAGCATGTCGGCCATGCGCGCCACGGGAATCGAGGCGCCTGCCGGGTTGCGGCCCGCGCGCATTTCCGGCGCGGGCAGGTCGGGCCGGGGATTGCCGGCGCCGTTCATCGAGCCGTGCCCGAAGGCGAAGCCGCCGCCGGGCAGGCCGATCTGGCCCAGCAGCGCGGCCAGCGCCACGCTGCCCCAGTACGGTTGCTCGCCGCGATGGCTGCGCTGCAAGGACCAGGCGCAGGTCAGCAGCGTGCGGCAGCCGGCCGCCTCGCGCGCCAGCCGGCGGATGGTGGCCGCCGGCACGCCGCAAACGCCCTCCGCCCATTCCGGCGTGCGGGCCTGGCCGCCGGCGCGGCCCAGCACATAGTCGGCGTAGGTCTCGAAGCCGTTGCAGCAGCGCGCCACGAAATCCGCGTCGTGCAGGCCCTCGGACAACAGCGTGTGCGCCATGCCCAGCATCAGGGCCGCGTCGGTATTGGGGCGGATGGGCACCCATTCGGCATCCAGCGCCTCGGGCGCGTCGCCGCGCGACGGGCTCACGATCACCGTCCGCATGCCCGCCGCGCGCGCCCGCGCCAGCCAGCCGGGCGTGGGATGGTCGCCGGCGCCGCCCGACGTGATCTGCGTGTTGCGCAGCGCGATGCCGCCAAAGGCGATCAGCAGCCGCGTATTGCCCACCACGCTGTTCCAGTCGGTGACGCGGCCCGTCACCGGCGCGTAGGTTCCGATGATGTGCGGCAGCAGGAACTGCGCCGCGCCCCAACTGTAGTTGCCGGCCTGGTCCACGCAGCCGCCGCCGGCATAGAGAAAGCGATGCGTCAGCGTGCGCGCGTGATGCAGCCGGCCGGCCGAGGACCAGCCATAGGAGCCGCCGAAGATCGCGGTCGGACCATGCTCGGCGCGCACGCGCTGCAATTCCTCGTGCACCAGCCGCAGCGCCACGTCCCATTCGACCTCGACATAGCCCTCGACGCCCCGCAGCTCGGGTGCGCCGCGATGCCTGAGCCAGCTGGCGCGCACGCTGGGCCGCGCCACCCTCAGCGGCGAATGGACCAGGTCGGGCATCGCATGAATAAGCGGGGACGGAGCCTGGTCATGGGCGAAGGGCTCGCAGCCCGCGAGCCGGCCACCCTGCACCACCGCCGTATAGGCGCCCCAGTGCGACAGGGTGGGGAAACGGGAGATCGTGTCGGCCATGGAATCCTCCCGGTGGCTGCAACAAAAGCCGTATTGTTGGGGAAATTCTCATAACTTAGCAGCATCAACTTAGAAAATAATTGTCTTTAGGCCGTCTCTGAACTGTGGAAAATAGAAAATTTTTCGGGACCGGTCTTTCTATACTGCGAAAGCAGCAAGGGGAATGGTCAGGCGTCAGCACCGACCGCGCGGCACCTGACTCATAAGGCAGTCCAATTTGTTGGAGTAGGTCATGAGCAAAAACAAGATCCAGGGGTCCTTCGTCGCCATCGTCACGCCCTTCAACCGGGACGGCAGCGTCGATTTCAGCGCCTTTCGCAGCCTTTTGAAGTTCCAGGAAGACCACGGCACCGCCGCCGTGCTGATCATGGGTTCCACCGGCGAAGTCTCGCTGCTGTCGCCCGAAGAACGCCGCCAGGTCATCGTCGAAACCGCCAAGATGAAGACCGGCAAGATGCAGCTGTTCTACGGCTGCACCGGCAACAACACCGACACCACCATCGAATACCTGAAGTTCGCGCGCGAGAACGGCGCCGACGGCGCCATCCTGGCCGCCCCGGCCTACATCTGCGCGTCCGAGGCCGACACCGAGGCCTACTTCCTCGAAGTGGCCGACGCCACCGACCTGCCGCTGGGCATCTACAACAACCCGCCTCGGGTCAAGAGCGACCTGCACTGGGACCAGCTGCTGCGCATCTTCAAGCACCCGAACTACGTGGTGCACAAGGAATCCACCACCCGCGTCGGGCAGGTGGCGCAGGTGCTGCGCGGCCGTCCCGATGTGTCGGTGATGTGCTGCGATTCGCCCAACCTGGGCCTGGTGGTCCCCACCATGAGCCTGGGCGGCCACGGCACCGCCAACATGACCGGTAACATCGCGCCGGCCGAGATGGCCGCCATCTCGCGCCCCTGGGACACGCCGGACGTGTCGGTGAGCTTCCGCGAAGGCTATCTGGGCCTGCTGCCGATGCTGCACTACTCGTATTCGGCCATCAACCCGGTGGCGATCAAGTCGCTGATGAAGGCCGTGGGCCTGCCCGTGGGCGACCTGCGCCGCCCGCTGCGCGGCCTGGAAGGCGAGGCGCTGGCCAAGGGCCTGCGCATCGTGCGCGAGCTGGGGCTGGACGCCAAGTACGGTTTCAGCTCGGCCCAGCTGAAGGCGGCCTGATCCCGGCCGCCTGAGCACGACCGGCGGCGGCGAGGCCGCCGGCTCGAACCCGAATCCGGCATGCCGCCGCGCACCGGGCGCCCGCCCCGCGCGGCGCCGCATGCCCGCACGCGCCCGCCGCGCCGCCCCCCTGCCCGAGAGATACTGCCATGTCCCGTTCCGCTTCCGACCGCGCGCCGCTGGCGCTGCTCAAATTCCTGGTTCCCGCCCTGACGCTGGCCGCCAGCCTGGCGCCCGCCGCCGCATCCGCGCAGGATGCCTATCCGCAGCGTCCGATCACGCTGGTGGTGCCGCATCCGCCCGGCGGCTCGGTCGACGGCGTGGCGCGCATCTATGCCGAGCAGCTCGCCAAGGAGCTGGGCCAGTCCGTGGTGGTGGAAAACCGCGCCGGCGCTTCCGGCATGATCGGCGCGGCCTACGTCGCGCGCGCCACGCCGGACGGCTACACGCTGTACCTGAACGCCTCGATCCATGCGATCAATCCGCTGCTGTACAAGAAGACCATCAAGTTCGACGCGGTCAAGGATTTCACGCCCATCAGCGAACTGGCGCAGGGCGCGCTGATCTTCAGCATCAACCCCAAGGTGCCGGCCAACAACGTGCAGGAGCTGGTCAAGACGCTGAAGGCCGATCCGCAGAAATACTCATTCGCCACCACCGGCTTCGGCTCGGCCGGCCATCTGGCGGCGGCCTCCTTCCTGCACGAGAACGGCCTGAGCCAGATCCCGATCGTGCTGTACCGCGGCGGCGGCCCGGCGCTGTCGGACCTGGTCGGCGGCCAGGTGCACGCGCTGTTCGACCCGATGCTGTCCTCGCTGCCCATGGTGCGCGCCGACAAACTGCGCGCCGTGGCGGTGACAGGCGCCGAGCGCAGCCCGCTGCTGGCTGACGTGCCCAGCATGCGCGAGCAGGGCCAGAAGAACTTCGAGTTCTATTCCTGGTACGGCGTGTGGGGCCCGGCCAAGCTGCCGGCGCCGGTGGTCAAGAAGCTGGAAGCGGCGTCGGCCAAGATCATGGCCACGCCCAAGGTGGTGGAACAGCTAGGCGGACTGGGCTTCGAACCCGCGGTCAAGAACTCGGCCGATTTCAGCCGCTTCATCGACGCCGAGATGAAGCGCTACCAGACCATCATCGAGCAGTCGAAGATCGAGATCAACGAGTAGGAGCAAGCCAGTCCGGCACTCGATGCGACAAGGCCGGCGCCATATGGCGCTGGCCTTGTGTCTTCGACTGTGTCTACGCGAGGTGCGAAAGTCGCGCCCGATCGCAATGCCACGGAGCCGGCTTTGCCGGTCCGTCGGCATGCCCCCTTGAGGGGGAAGCGCCGCAGGCGCTTCGGGGGTGGGCTACCCCTTTGGGTCACATCCCTTTACAACGCAGCGTCAGCCACGCCAGGGCATCGCCCTCGACCAGCGGCGACAGGCGCTCGAACACCGTCTTGTGATAGTCGTTGAGCCAGGCGCGCTCGTCGTCGCGCAGCAGCGACGGCTCGATGCAGCGCGTATCGATCGGGCACAGCGTCAGCGTCTCGAAGCACAGGAACTCGCCCAGCTCCGAGGTCAGCCAGCTGCGATTGGCCACCAGGTTCTCGATACGCACGCCCCAGCGGCCCGGACGGTAGATGCCCGGTTCGTTGGAGGTGATCATGCCCGGCTCCATCGCCGTGTGCGGGCCCGGCGCCGCGCGGTACGAAATGACCTGCGGGCCTTCGTGCACGTTCAGGAAATAGCCCACGCCGTGACCCGTGCCATGGCCGTATTCGGCGCCGCCAGCCCAGATCGGCGCGCGCGCGATGGCGTCCAGCATGGGCGACGGGGTGCCGCGCGGGAAGGATGCGCGCGACAGCGCGATCATGCCCTTGAGCACCAGCGTGAAGTCGACCTTCTGGTCGGCGCTGGGTGCGCCCACCGCGACCACGCGGGTGATGTCGGTGGTGCCGCCCAGGTACTGGCCGCCCGAGTCGATCAGCAGCAGGCCGTCGCCCTCGATCACGGCATGCGATTCGGCGGTGGCGCGGTAATGCGGCATGGCGCCGTTGGCATTGAAGCCGGCGATGGTGGCAAAGCTGGGACAGACATAGGCGGGCCGGCGCGCGCGGGCCGCGGTGATCTGTTCGTCGATGGTCAGCTCGGTGATGCGTTCCTTGCCCAGCGCGCCCTCGAACCAGGCGAAGAACTCGCACAGGGCCGCGCCGTCCTGCGCCATGGCCTGGCGCACGTTGGCCAGCTCGGCCTCGGTCTTGCGCGACTTCAGCAGCGTGGACGGGTTGATCGCCTCGACGCGCGGCACGTCCGGATTCATGGCGTGGAACACGCCGCAAGTGACGCGGGCCGGGTCGATCAGCAGGGTCTGGTCCAGCTCCAGCGAGCCCAGCGCCTCGGCGGCCTGGGCATAGCCGGCCACGTCCACGCCGTCGGCGGCCAGCACCGCGCGCAAGGTCTCGTCCACCTTGCCCTCGGCCACGAACAGCGTGGCGTAGTCCAGGCCGACCAGCGCATGGCCGACGAACACCGGGTTGTAGTCCACATCGGCGCCGCGCAGGTTGAAGAGCCAGGCGATGTCGTCGAGCGTGCTGATGAAATGCGCGTCGGCGCCGTGCTTGCGCATGGCCTCGCGCACCTGCGCCAGCTTGTCGGCGCGGCTGACGCAGGCCTGCGGCGCGACGTGTTCGTAAATGCGCGCGTCCGGCAGGCCGGCGCGACCTTCCCAGATGTCGTCCAACAGGTCGGCGCCGATCTCCAGCGAGGCACCCGACGCGGCGGCGGCGGCCGACAAGGCGCGGAAGGCCGCCAGGCCCAGCACCTGTCCGTCCACGCCGATGCGCTGGCCCGCCCGCGTGTTGGCGGCCAGCCAGTCCACGTGGCCGGGCGTGGTGGCCAGCGCGATCTTCATCAGCTGCACGCCGGTGCCGGCCAGCTGCGCCTCGGCCTGCACCCAGTAGCGGCTGTCGACCCACAAGCCGGCGAAATCGGCGGTGACCACCAGCGTGCCCACCGAGCCCGTGAAGCCCGACAGCCAGCGCCGCCCCTGCCAGCGCGCCGGCAGGTATTCGGACAGGTGCGGGTCCGAGGACGGCACGATGTAGGCGGACAGGCCGCGGCGGCTCATGGCCTGCCGCAGCAGGGCGATACGGGCATCGGTACTGGACATGGGAAAGGGATCCTCAACGCAACATGAAAGACATGGCGGCCAGGCTGTTCAGCGTGCGGACGGCCGACTGCATGCTGTCCGTGGTGAACTTCAGGGTCACGCCGTCCACGCGCTCCAGCGTGGGCCACATGCAGAACAGGTCGGCCAGCGCCGGACTCTGCGTCTGCAACCGGCATTCTATAGGCGCGGGGATGCGGAAAGGAACCGCCTTTTTCAGGTTGCGCACGGCCGTCTCGGCGGCGGCCGCGATGGCGCGGCGCGAGGCCGCCGGCGACAGCGTGACGCCGCTGCCCTGCCCGTGCGCCACCTTGGTCTGCACCCATTGCGCGCCGGGGAACAGGTCCGAGGTTTCGCTGATGAAGACGTCGTCGCCGGTCGCCAGGATCACGGGCACGCCCATCTCGCCGGCCAGCGCGCCGTACAGGCCGGCCTCGCCCAGCTCCATGCCGTTGATGAACACGCGGGCGAAGGCGAAGCTGTTGATGGTGTGGGCCAGGATGCCGCGCCCCTGCGAACGCGAGTGGTAGCCGATCATGAAGACCGCGTCGCAGCCCTCTTCCAGCCCGCCCATCATGCCCAGGTAGCGCGGCTTGCCCAGCACCAGGCGGGCGCGCTCGTCCAGGCCGTCGGGCAGCAGGTTGCGGAAACCGCCGTGCGAGTCGTTGACCAGGATGTCCTCGGCGCCGCCAGCGATGGCGCCCTGCACGGCGGCGTTGGCCTCGGCGGTCATCCAGGCGCGGGCGCGCTCGTATTCGCCGTTGCCGGCGCGCACTTGCTCGGAATGGAAGACGCCGGCGACGCCTTCGATATCGGTGGAGATCAGGATCTTCATAGGGTCAGTCCTAGGGATATTCAGAATGCGGAATCAGCGAGCCATTGTTGCCACTGCTGCGCGGCTTCGCGGATGCTGGCGCGGCGATGGCCGTCGCGGCCGGTCACGCTGTCGGCGCGCCACAGCGCAGCAATGATGGCCTGCTCGCAGGCCTGCGCCGCCGCCTCGAACAGCGGATCGATGCGGGTTTCGTGCAGCATGGCGATCGCCGGCATCGGCCGGTCGGCCAGCTGTGGCACGGTGTAGGCGGTGGAAAAGGCCAGCGCGATGTCGCCGCTGCCATGGCCGAACACCGAGCCTGTGCGCGCCAGGCCGGCGCCGGCGCGCAGCGACAGGCGGCGCAGCTGGCGCGCGTCCAGCGGCGCGTCGGTGGCCAGCAGCAGGATGATCGAGCCCTTCTCAGGCGTGATCACGGCGTTCTCGCCGGCCTGCGCCAGGCTGGCGTCGAGCTGTTGCGACAGCCGGCGGCCAAACGGACGGCCGGCCACGGTCAGGTTGGGCAGGCGGCCGAAGTTGGCCAGCACCAGCGCGCCCACGGTGTATTGAAGACCGGGCTGGACCTCGGCCAGGCGCGAGGCCGAGCCGATGCCGCCCTTGAACGAAAAGCAGGACATGCCGCGCCCGGCGCCGACCGCGCCCTGCGCCATCCGCTTGCCGGCCGCCGCCAGCGCCTGGGCGTAGTGCGCTTCCTGCACCGCCATGGCCTGGATGTCATTCAGGTAGCCGTCGTTGCACTCGAAGACCAGCGGATTGACCGTGGACAGCTCGCGGCCGATGGCGGGATTGGCGGCCACGGCGGCGCGGATCTGCGCATTGGCCACGGTGCCCACGCCGAAGGTGTTGGTCAGCGCGATGGGCGTTTCCAGCACGCCCAGCTCCTGCACCTGCACCAGCCCCGTGCTCTTGCCGAAGCCGTTGAGCACGGTGGCGGCGGCGGGCGTCTTGTCCAGGAACGGGTCGCCGGCGTGCGTGCGCACCACGGTCACGCCGGTCTGCGATGCGCCGTCGGCCAGCGTGGCGTGGCCCACGGTGACGTCGCCCACGTCGCAGATGGAATCCAGGGGGCCCGCCGGCAGCTCGCCGATGCGGGGAATGTCCGGCGCTTGTGTGTCCAGCTCAGCCATGTGTCGCTCCAGAATGCGAAACGCCGCCGTCCCTTGCCGGATGCGCGCGCCAGGAGGCGCGCGCGGGCGGGACGGCGGCGTGGGATTACTTGCGATCGATCTTGGGATCGAGCGCGTCGCGCAGGCCGTCGCCCAGCAGGTTGAACGCCAGCACGGTCAGGAAGATCGCCAGTGCCGGGAAGATAGCCACGTGCGGCGCGATCACCATGTCGGCGCGGGCCTCGTTCAGCATCGCGCCCCACTCGGGAGTGGGAGGCGAGGCGCCCATGCCCAGGAACGACAGGCTGGCCGCGGTGATGATCGAGGTGCCGATGCGCATCGTGCCGTACACCACGATCGGCGAGATCGTGCCGGGCAGGATGTGGCGCATGATAATGGTCCAGTCGGACGCGCCCACGCTCTTGACCGCTTCGACGTAGGTCATCTGCTTGATCGACAGCGTGTTGCCGCGCACCAGGCGGGCAAAGGCGGGCACGCTGAACACGGCCACGGCCACGATCACGTTGACCATGCTGGAACCCAGGATGGCGACCACGCCGATGGCCAGCAGCATGCCGGGGAAGGCCAGCAGCACGTCCGAGACGCGCATGGTGATGCGTTCCCACCAGCCTTCGTAGTAGCCCGCCATCAGGCCCATGAAGGTACCGACGATGGCGCCCATGAAGACGGACAGGAAGCCGGCGGCCAGCGAGATGCGCGCGCCCATCAGGATGCGGCTGAAGATGTCGCGGCCCAGCGAGTCCACGCCCAGCCAGTGCGTCAGCGAGGGGCCGGCGTTGAGCGCGTCGTAGTCGAAGAAGTTCTCGGCGTCGAACGGCACAATCCAGGGGGCGAAGATCGCCACCACGACCAGCAGCAGGACGAAGATGCCGGCGCCGACGGCCAGCTTCTGCTTCTTGAACTTGCGCCAGAACTCGGTGGCGGGCGTGCGCACGTCGTTCTTGGGAGCGGCGGCGATGGTAGTGGCGGGTGTCGTATTGCTCATGGCCGCCTCACTTGTAACGGATGCTGGGATTGATGACGCCGTAGAGCACGTCGACAATCAGGTTGATCAGGATGAATTCCAGCGAGAACAGCAGCACCAGGCCCTGGATCACCGGATAGTCGCGCTGGGTGACGGCGTCGACCAGCAGGCGGCCCAGGCCGGGCCAGTTGAACACGGTCTCGACCACGATGGAGCCGCCCAGCAGGAAGCCGAACTGCAGACCCATCATCGTGACCACCGGGATCAGCGCGTTGCGCAGCGCGTGCTTGATGATCACGCGGCGCTCGGTCAGGCCCTTGGCGCGCGCGGTGCGCACGAAGTCTTCCTGCACCACTTCGACGAAGGACGCGCGGGTGAAGCGCGCCATCACGGCGGCCACCGCCGCGCCCAGCGTGATGGAAGGCAGGATGTAGTGTTGCCAGGTCGAGGCGCCGACGGTCGGCAGCCAGCCCAGGTTCACGGAGAAGATCTGCATCAGCATCATGCCCAGCGCGAACGCGGGGAACGAGATGCCGGACACGGCCAGCGTCATGCCGAGGCGGTCGGGCCAGCGGTTGCGCCAGACGGCCGAGACGATGCCGATGATCATGCCGAAGGCGACGGACCAGACCATGCTGGCGATCGTCAGCCACAGCGTGGGCATGAAGCGGTCGGCGATTTCGGTCGAGACGGGGCGCTTGGTACGCAGCGAGGTACCCAGGTCGCCTTGCAGCATGTGGCTGAAGTAGCGCACGAACTGCTGCGGCAGGGGCAGATCCAGCCCGAGTTCCTTGCGCACGAGTTCGACGGTCTGCTGGTCGGCCTCCTGGCCCGCGGCCAGTCGCGCCGGGTCGCCCGGAAGCATGTGCACAAACAGGAACACGACCACGGCCACCAGCAGCAGCGTGGGGATCATGCCCAAAAGACGTTTGACGATGTAGGTCAGCATTGAAATTCCTGCGACAGCGGCGGGGACATCATGTCCCCGCCGCATGCGGCCTAACTGTGGGGCCTTGCGGCCCCGGGGGTTACTGCAAGGTTTACTGCTTCAGTTCGATGTCGCCGAACCAGAACGAGGTGTCCGGTTCCACGTACACGCCCGACAGGTTCTTCGAACGGACGTACAGGTTGTTCTGGGTCACCAGGAAGGCCCACGGGGCGTCCTTCCAGATGGTTTCCTGAACGTTCTTGTAGATCTCGGTCTTCTTGGCGCGATCGGTCGTGGCCAGCGCTTGCTGCACGCCGTCGTCAACCGCCTTGTTCGAGTAGTACGACACGTTGTTGAGCACGGGCGGGAAAGCCGGCGTGGTCAGCAGCGGACGCAGGCCCCAATCGGCCTCGCCGGTCGACGAGGACCAGCCGGCGTAGTACATGCGGACCTTGGCTTCCTCGGGCTTCTGCACCTGCTGCACGCGCTGCACGCGCTGGCCGGATTCCAGCACTTCCACCGACACCTTGATGCCGACCTGGGCCAGCTGTTGCTGCAGGAACTGGACCGCCTTGACCGACGTGCCGTCGTTGTAGGCCGACCACAGCGTGCTTTCGAAGCCGTTGGGGTAGCCGGCTTCGGCCAGCAGGGCCTTGGCCTTCTTGATGTCATGCGGCCAGGCGCCGGTCTTGTAGGCGTAGTCCACGCCCTGCGGCACCACGCCTTCGACCACGGAGGCATAGCCGGAGAACGCGACCTTGGCCAGCGCTTCCTTGTTGATGGCGTAGTTGATGGCTTCGCGCACCTTGGGATTGTCGAACGGCTTTTGCTGCACGTTCATCGACAGGTAGCGGGTCATGATCGAGTTCTGGTGATCGATCACGTCCAGCTTGTCGTTCTTCTTCAGCACGGCGGCCTGCTCGAACGGCACCGGGAAGGCGAACTGGGCCTCGCCGGTCTGGACCACGGCGGCGCGCGTGTTGTTGTCGGTGACGGTGCGGAAGGTCAGCGTGTCGACCTTCGGGTAGCCCTTCTTCCAGTAGCCGTCGAACTTCTTGACCTTCAGGTATTCGGCCGGCTTCCATTCGACGAATTCGAACGGGCCGGTGCCCACCGGGTGGAAGCCGATTTCCTTGCCGTACTTGGCCAGCGCGGCCGGCGAGATCATCATGGCGGCCGGGTGGGCCAGCGCGTTGATGAAGGCCGAGAACGGCTTCTTCAGCGTGATCTTGATCGTCAGCGGATCCACCACTTCGGTCTTCTCGATGACGCTGAACTGGATGTAGCGCGACAGGCGGTTGTCCGGGTTGGCCGGGCGGTCGAAGTTGATCTTGACGGCTTCGGCGTTGAAGTCGGTGCCGTCATGGAACTTGACGCCTTCGCGCAGCTTGAACGTGTAGACCAGGCCGTCTTCGCTGACGGTGTAGTCGGTGGCCAGCACCTTCTGGACCTTCAGGTCCTTGTCGAACTCGAACAGGCCTTCGTAGTAGGCCTTGCCGGCCGCCTGGTTCAGGGTGCTGTTGGTGTTGTACGGATCGAGCGTTTCCAGGGCGATGGCGACGGCAAACGTCACGTCCTTGGAAGCGTGCGCCAGCGGCGAACTGAGCACGCCGAAAGCCACCGCGGCGGCGGCCATCAGCTTGGTGGGGCGCAAAACTTTCATCATTGCAACTCCTGGTTCCGTATGGAATCTATGGGGTTTTGTGGAAGAAACTTCAGATACGGCACAACTGCACGGCGCGGCCGCTCAGTACGCGCCGCCAACGGGGTGGCGGGCGACGAAGTGGTCCTTGCCTACCTGCACCAGCGGCTGCACCACCGGCTCGTCGCCGAGCTTGCGGATCGGGCTGGGAATTTCATCGGACAGCAAGGTGCGCTTCATGTGGCGGCGCGCCGGATCGGCGATCGGCACGGCCGACATCAGCTTCTTGGTGTACGGGTGCTGCGGGTTCTCGAAAATTTCGCGGCGCGGGCCGATCTCGACGATCTGGCCCAGGTACATCACCGCCACGCGGTGGCTGACGCGCTCGACCACGGCCATGTCGTGCGAGATGAACAGGAAGGCGATGCCCATGTCGCGCTGCAGGTCGATCAGCAGGTTCACGATCTGCGCCTGGATCGACACGTCCAGCGCCGACACCGATTCGTCGGCGATCACGACCTTGGGGTTCAGGGCCAGGGCGCGCGCGATGCAGACGCGCTGGCGCTGGCCGCCGGAGAATTCGTGCGGATAGCGCTGCGCCATCTCGGCCGGCAGGCCGACGCGCTCGAGCAGCTCGGCGACGCGGCGCTCGGCTTCCTTGCCCTTGGCCACGCCGTGCACCAGCAGCGGCTCCATGATCGAGAAGCCGACCGTGACGCGCGGATCGAGCGAGGCGAAGGGATCCTGGAACACGAACTGGATGTCGCGGCGCAGCGATTGCAGCTCGCTGTTCTTCAGGCGCACGATGTCGCGGCCGCCGAAGCGGATCTCGCCGCCCTGGCTCTCGACCAGGCGCAGCAGCGAACGGCCGGTGGTGGACTTGCCGCAGCCCGACTCGCCCACCAGCGACAGCGTCTCGCCGGGGTACAGGTCGAAGCTGACCTTCTCGACGGCATGCACGCGGCGCTGCACGCGGCTCATGATGCCGCCGCGCAGATCGAAGCGCGTGACCAGGTCGCGCACGCTGAGGATCGGCTCCTTGCGCGCGGCCGGCACTTCCTGGGTGCTGGCGGCGGCGGGCTCGGCCACGGGCTGGGCCTTGCCGTCCACCTGCAGCAGCGGGAAGCGGGCCGGCAGGTCGGTGCCCTGCATGGCGCCCAGCTTGGGCACCGCCGACAGCAGCGCGCGGGTGTAGGCATGGCGGGGATCGGCGAACACGCGCTCGGACGGGCCTTCCTCGACCTTGTCGCCGCGATACATGACCAGCACGCGGTCGGCCACTTCGGCCACCACGCCCATGTCGTGGGTGATGAACACCACGCCCATGTGCATTTCTTCCTGCAGCTGGCGGATCAGTTGCAGGATCTGGGCCTGGATGGTCACGTCCAGCGCGGTGGTCGGCTCGTCGGCGATCAGCAGCGCCGGCTTGCAGGCCAGCGCCATGGCGATCATGACGCGCTGGCGCATGCCGCCGGACAGCTGGTGCGGGAAACGGTCCAGCACCGACTTGGCCTCGGGAATGCGCACCTGCTCCAGCATGCGCAGCGCCTCGGCGCGCGCGGCGGCGGCATCCTTGCCCTGGTGCTGGCGGATCGATTCGGCGATCTGGTCCCCGGCGGTGAACACCGGGTTCAGCGAGGTCATGGGTTCCTGGAAGATCATGGCCATGTCCGCGCCGCGCACATTGCGCATGACGCGCTGGCTGGAATTGACCAGATCGACCACCGAGCCGTTGCGCCGGCGCAGCGCCATGTTGCCCTGGGCGATGCGGCCGCCGCCGTGCTCGACCAGGCGCATCAGCGCCAGCGAGGTCACCGACTTGCCGGAACCGGACTCGCCCACGATGGCCAGGGTCTCGCCCCGGTCCACGTGGAAGGACAGGTTGCGCACGGCTTCGACCGTGCGCTCCGAGCCGACGAAGCGCACCGTCAGGTCGTCGACCTGGACCACGCGGTTATCCGGCATCGCCAGGCTGTTAGCGCGATCAACCATCTTTCTTCAATCCCCAAAACTCGAAAATTCCGCCGCCCGGCTCGGCCGGACGGCGGTGTAAAAAGCCCTGCGCGAGCCTGCCGCCCCCACGGGGGCGCTGCGCGCCTTAGCGGTAGATGGCCACGACGGGCTCTTCGCCCACCCGGCCATAACCGCGGTACATGCCTTCGGTGTTGAACGGCAGGGCCACATTGCCCTGCGCGTCCACGGCCACCAGGCCGCCCTTGCCTTCGATCGTCGGCAGCTTGTCCATCACGACGCTGTCGGCGGCCTGCGCCAGGCTGGCGCCGGCGTATTCCATCTGCGCCGCCACGTCGTACGCGGCAACCATGCGGATGAACATCTCGCCGGTGCCCGTCGCCGACACGGCGCAGGTCTTGTTGCTGGCATAGGTGCCGGCGCCGATCAGCGGAGCGTCGCCGACGCGGCCGATCTGCTTGTTGGTGATGCCGCCGGTGGACGTGGCCGCGGCCAGGTTGCCCTGGGCATCGACCGCCACCGCGCCCACCGTGCCGAACTTCTTGTCGGCGTCCAGCGGGTCGGCCGGCGCGGGCTGGCCGCGCGCCACCATGGCCTGGCCGTCATGGTCCAGCACGGCGGCCTCGGGCGTCTCGCGCTGCACGCGCAGCAGCTGCTCGCGGCGGGCTTCGGTCGAGAAATAGGACGGGTCAACCAGCTCCAGCCCTTCCTGGCGGGCGAAGTCCTCGGCGCCCTCGCCCACGAAGAACACGTGCTTGCTGTTCTCCATGACCTTGCGCGCCGCGAAGATCGGGTTGCGCACGCGGTGCACGTTGGCGATGGCGCCCGAGCGCAGCGTGGCGCCGTCCATGATGGCGGCGTCCAGCTCGTGCGTCGCGGCGCTGGTGAAGACCGAACCGTGGCCGGCGTTGAACAGCGGGCAGTCCTCCAGCAGGCGCACGGCCTCGGTGACCGCGTCCAGGGCGCTGCCGCCGGCGGCCAGCACGGCCTGGCCGGCTTGCACGATGGACTTCAGCGCGCCCAGGTACTCCTGTTCTTTCTCCGGGGACATGGCCGCGCGGGACATCGCGCCGGCGCCGCCGTGAATGGCGATCACGGGTTGAATCATCGTTTACCTACTCCATGTATGAGCCACGGCATCACGGACTGGGTCACCCCGGCCGCGGCCGCGACGGAATTCTTGGCGCGATAGGCCACGGCGGCCGACAGGGCTTCGATCAGCCCCAGCGCCGCGGTCTCGGAATTGGGTATCAGCTGGCGCGTCGACACCGCGTACAGCACCACGGACGCGGCGGGCGCCAGCGGCGACGTGGGCTTGTCGGTCAGCACCAGCACCGGCACGCCGGCCTGCTTGGCCGCATTGGCCAGCGTGACCGTGTCGGCCAGGTAGCGCGGGAAGGCGATGGCAATGACCAGATCCTTGCTGGTCATGCGCGACATCTGGCGGGCGGCGTGGGATACGCCGCCGGGGCCGGCGAGCGACTCGACCGAGTGCAGGTGCATGCACAGGCCGCGTTGCAGCATGCCGGCCAGGAAGCCGCTGGCGCCGAAACCGATGATGAAGACGCGATCAGCGCCCAGGATGATGTCGACGGCCTGCTCGCAGGCCTCGGCGTCCAACCCTTGCAGGTTGCGCTGGGCATTGCGGATGTCTTCTTCCAGCGTGGCGGCGAAGATCTGCACGGCGCTGGCCGAATGCGCCAGCTCGGTGCGCAGCTTTTCCACGGGTTCCAGCGCGGCCTCGAAGCCGCGCGCCAGCTCGGCGCGGAACTGCGGATAGCCCGGCAGTTCCAGCGCGCGCGCGAAGCGGTTGGCCGTGGCCACCGACACGCCCACCGCCGCGGCGAATTCATCGATCGTCATGGTGGCGACGCGGAACTGGTGCGCCAGCACGTACTCGGCCATCTTGTGCTGGGTGCGGCTCAGCGCGGGCTGGGCCCGGGCGATCCGATCAGCGATCGTGAGTACGGCTTTGTTCATGGGGGAGCGAGCGGAATGGCGCGGAAAACGTGGCAGAAATTTATGTAAATTCGTTTACAGATAAATTTTAGATAAGAAAATAGATTTTCATACTAGGGGTATACCCGTGATTGGATGTAACAAGCGGCCCGGATTCGGACCGGCTCCGCTACCCCGGGTTTGCCGCGCCTGTTTGCGGTACGCTTTGCGCCGGCCGCCTTCGCCTGCCCCGCGGCGCCCCGGCCGTCTCCCCCTCTCCTGGAACCGATCCCCATGCCCGCCTGGACCTGCAAGCCCCACGCCGACCTGAGCACCGCCGAACTCTACGCACTGCTGACACTACGCTCGGTCGTGTTCGTCATGGAGCAGAACTGCCCCTACCTGGACATGGACGGCCAGGATCTGCAAGGCCAGACGCAGCACCTGATGGCCTGGGACAACGGCGCACTGGTTGCCTACTGCCGACTGCTGGAACCGGCCCGCAACGAAGGCCGGGCCGTGATCGGCCGGGTCGTCACCGCGCCCTCGGCGCGCGGCACGGGCCTGGGCCATGAGCTGGTGCGCCGCGCCAAGGAGGAAATCCGCCGCGTCTGGCCCGGCCAGCCCATCTACCTGAGCGCGCAGGCGCACCTGCAGCGCTACTACGGCGCGCACGGTTTCAAGGCCGTGACCGAGGAATACATGGAAGACAACATCCCGCACATCGGGATGCTGCTGGACGAGCCCGCCTGAGCGCGGCGGGGCACGCGGACACGAAAGCCGCCGGCTCTACCAGCCCTGCTGCCCGCCCGGCGGAACCGGCGCCCGCCGGTACGCGCTCGGCGCGCTGCCCATGACACGCTTGAAGGCATGACTGAACGCGCTGTCGGAGTCATAGCCCAGCTTCTGCGCGACCGAGGAAATCGTCGCCTGGCTGCCCGTCAGCGCGCGCGCCGCCAGCTGCATACGCCAGCGCAGCACGTATTCCAGCGGCGCGATGCCCGCCTTGCGCTTGAAATGCAGGGCCAGCGTGGAACGCGACACGCCCGCGATTTCGGCCAGCGCCTCGACGGTCCAGGCGCGCGCGGGATCGGCGTGGATCGCCTGGATCGCCGCGCCGACGCGAGGATCCGAGACCGCCAGCAGCCAGCTCGGCGCGCCATCGCCGCCCCGCTCCAGATAGAGCCGCAGCATTTCCACCAGCATGATGTGGCCCAGGTGCTGGATCACGATAGCGCCGCCCGGCGAGGCGTGCGCCAGCTCATGGGCCAGGCGCTGCAAGGCCCAGCTCAGCACCGCCGCCTGGTCCGAACCGCTCTTGACCACGGCGACGGGCGGCAGTCCTTCGACCAGCAAGCCGGCGGCCTCGCCGAACGCGAAGCGCCCTCCGATCAGGAAGAACCCATCGGCCGTGCCCCAACGGGCGATGCCCTGGACGGCATGGCGATAGACCTGATCCGCCGGAACGGCCGGCAGGCCGGGATCGCTGCGCAATGAAAACGTCCGCTTGCGCGACAGCAGGAAGCAGTCGCCGCGTTCCAGCCGGATCGCCTGCGCCAAGCCCTCGACGCTCAGCCAGCAGGCGCCCTCGACGACCGCGTTGAACTTGATGCCATCAGGCGCGGGAAAGTCGATGGCCCAATCGCCGCCCGCCCGCAGGCCGGCGAAGAAGGAGCTTTGGGTATTCAACAAGGCTAGGACTTCGGACAACGGATCCATGGCGCGGCCTCGGACGATCTCGACAGAGTAGCGGACTTTGCTGCATTCACAGTCTCAAGTCCAGTGCGCAGAATGCAGCGCATGGATTCCGTCCGGACATCCCAAGGCTTACAAGGATTTGCCATGCCCCATCCGCAGTTTCCGATCGGCTCCGGTTTCGGCGCCGCCACCACCGCGCAGGCGGTGCTCGCCGGCCTGGACCTGTCCCACGCCACCGCCATCGTCACCGGCGGCCACTCCGGCCTGGGACTGGAAACCACCCGCGCGCTGGCCCAGGCCGGCGCGCGCGTCATCGTCGCGGCGCGCGACGCCGAGGCCGCCCGCGCGCAGACGCGCGACATCGCCGGGGTCCAGGTCGAACCGCTGGATCTCGCCAGGCTGGACAGCGTGCGCGATTTCGCCCGGCGCTTCCTGGCCGGCGGACAGCATGTCGACATGCTGATCTGCAGCGCGGGCATCATGGCCTGCCCCGAGACCCGCGTCGGGCCGGGCTGGGAAGCGCAGTTCGCCACCAATCACCTGGGCCACTACGCGCTGGCGAACCTGCTCTGGCCGGCGCTCCGGGGCGGCGCGCGCGTGGTCGCCGTCTCGTCCGCCGGACACCATCAATCCGGCATGCGCTGGGACGATGTGCAGTTCACGCGGGGCTACGACAAATGGCTGGCCTACGGGCAGTCGAAAACCGCGAACGCCCTGTTTGCCCTGCATCTGGACAAGCTGGGACGAGAGCACGGCGTGCGCGCCTTTTCGCTGCATCCCGGCAAGATCTTCACGCCGCTGCAACGCCACCTGACACAGGAGGAGATGACGGCCGCGGGCTGGCTGGACGCCAGCGGCCAGCCAGCCGACCCCAGCTTCAAGACCGTGCAGCAAGGCGCGGCCACTCAGACCTGGGCGGCCGCCTCGCCGCAGCTGGAAGGCATGGGCGGGCTGTACTGCGAGGATTGCGACGTCGCCGCACTGGACCAGGGCGAAGCTCCCTCCTTCGCAGGCGTGCGCCCGCACGCGGTCGATCCCGAGGCGGCGGCGCGGCTGTGGGCGCTATCCGCCGAGCTCACCGGGATCGACGCGTTCGCCGCGCGCTGAGCCGCCCGCGCGCGCCGCTCGTACAGGCAAGAAAAAAGCCCCTCGCGGGGCTTTCCTCTGCTTGCGCAAGACGGCGCCTACTTCACCGCCGACACATCCAGCTTGGCCAGCGTCTTGGACTGGATCTCGTCGACCGTCACGCCCGGCGCCACTTCCAGCAGCTTCAGGCCGCCCTCGGTGACTTCCATCACGCCCAGGTCAGTGATGATCAGGTTGACCACGCCCACGCCGGTCAGCGGCAGGTTGCACGCCGGCAGCAGCTTGATGTCCTCGGTGCCGTCCTTCTTCTTGGCCACGTGTTCCATCAGGACCACCACGCGGCCCACGCCGGCCACCAGGTCCATCGCCCCGCCCATGCCCTTGACCATCTTGCCCGGGATCATCCAGTTGGCCAGGTCGCCCTGTTCGGACACCTGCATCGCGCCCAGGATCGCCAGGTTGATCTTGCCGCCGCGGATCATCGCGAAGGAATCGGCCGACGAGAAGATCGACGAGCCCGGCAGCGTCGTGACCGTCTGCTTGCCGGCGTTGATCAGGTCGGCGTCGACCTCGGCATCGGTCGGGAAGGGGCCGATGCCCAGCAGGCCGTTCTCCGATTGCAGCCACACTTCCATGCCGGCCGGCACGTGGTTGGCCACCAGGGTGGGCAGGCCGATGCCCAGGTTCACATAAAAGCCGTCTTGCAGCTCGCGCGCGGCGCGCGCCGCCATTTCATCGCGGGTCCATGCCATGTCCGTTCTCCTCAGGCCGGGCGGGTGGTGCGTTGTTCGATGCGTTTTTCCGGCGTGGCGTTCAGCACGATCCGTTGCACATAGATGCCGGGCAGGTGGACCTGGTCGGGATCCAGGCTGCCGGTCTCGACGATCTGCTCGACCTCGACCACGGTGATCTTGCCGGCCATCGCCACGTTCGGGTTGAAGTTGCGCGCGGTCTTGCGGAACACCAGGTTGCCGCTGCGGTCGGCGATGTGCGCCTTGACCAGCGACACGTCCGGCGTCAGCGAACGCTCCATCACGTACTGCTGGCCGTCGAACTCGCGGATCTCCTTGCCGTCGGCCACGATGGTGCCCACGCCCGTGCGGGTGAAGAACGCCGGAATGCCGGCGCCGCCGGCGCGCAGCTTCTCGGCCAGCGTGCCCTGCGGCGTGAATTCCAGCTCCAGCTCGCCCGACAGGTACTGGCGCTCGAATTCCTTGTTCTCGCCCACGTAGGACGCGATCATCTTGCGCACCTGCCGCGTGTTCAGCAGCTGGCCCAGGCCGAAACCGTCCACGCCGGCGTTGTTGCTCACGCACGTCAGGTCCTTGACGCCCGAATCGCGCAGCGCCGCGATCAGCGCTTCCGGAATGCCGCAAAGGCCGAAGCCGCCCACGGCGATCATCTGGCCGTCCTTGACGATGCCTGCCAGCGCCTCCTGGGCGCTTGCATAAACTTTGTCCATCGCTCCAACTCCTGTTTGGGTCTAACCGAAGTAGCGCCCTGCCCTGGCCCGGCGCCTGCCATCGGCAGGTCCGGAGCCCGTGACGGGCCCTGTCTTTTCCTGGAGCGCGGCCATCGGCCCGGCTCCGGCGCGACTGCCTGCCGGAACGCGGCGCCTGGCGATGGCGCGCCCCTTATTGCTATTGTGATCCTGCGCCAGATTCTACCGGCTTGGCCAGTGAATGCGCGCGCAGGGAAAGCCCGGACGCGCCTCAGGCCGCCGGCTGGAACTGCGTGGCCATCTTGGCCAGCACTTCAGGCGGCCACGGGGCGGACGTATTGGCCACGTAATCCATCCAGACCAGCACATTGCGGCCGCGCGCGTAGGGGCCGGCATCGTCGCCGACCTTTTCCAGCAGCAGTTCGAATTCGGCGCTGGAACGACCGATGCGGGTCACGGTATGGGTCACTCGCACGGTGGCCGGATACGTCAGCGGGCGCAGGAAATCGCAGGACGCGTGCGCCAGGATGGCGCCGTCGTTGGCCGGCAATTCGAAGCCCGCGTCGTACAGGATGCGCATGCGCGCCTCTTCCATGAGGCGGAAATACAGCGTGTTGTTGAGATGGTTGAGCGCGTCCGAATCGCCCCAACGCAGGGGCAGATCCACCTGGTGGGTATCGCCCACCGCAAGAATCCGCGCAGACAGCGTGTCCGGGTTCACCAATTACTCCTGATGGCTATAGGAAATGCGAAGGCGGCACCGCCTCCGGCTGCAATACAATCGTTGATAATACTTCCAGCCATACATGGGATACATACGGGGAGCTTTGCAAATGTCTGAACGCGAGTCGATGGAATATGACGTGGTCGTGGTCGGCGGCGGACCTGCCGGCCTGGCCACCGCCATCCGCCTGAAGCAGCTGGCCGCCGACAAGGGCCAGGAAATCGGCGTCTGCGTCCTGGAGAAAGGCGCCGAACTGGGCGCGCACACGCTGTCCGGCGCGGTCATGGATCCGCTGGCCCTGACCGAGCTCATCCCCGACTGGAAGGAAAAGGGCGCGCCGCTGACCGTGCCGGTCACGCAGGACAAGTTCATGTTCCTGAGCGAGACCGGCGCCCGCGTCACGCCCAACTGGCTGCTGCCGCCCTGTTTCCACAATGAAGGCAACTACATCGTCCGCCTGGGCGAGGTGGTCAAGTGGATGGGCGAACAGGCCGAGGCGCTGGGCGTGGACATCTTCCCCGGCTTCGCCGCGGTCGAAGTGCTGTACGACGAACAGGGCGCCGTGCGCGGCGTGGCCACCGGCGACATGGGCGTGGCCCGCGACGGCAGCCACACCGACCACTACCAGCCCGGCATGGAACTGCATGCGCGTTATACGGTGTTCGCCGAAGGCGCGCGCGGCCAGCTGGGCCGCCAGCTGATCGAGCGCTTCAAGCTCGACGACGGCCGCAACGCCCAGTCCTACGGCATCGGCATCAAGGAAATGTGGGAGATCGATCCGGCCCAATCCAAGCCCGGCCTGGTGATCCACACCGCCGGCTGGCCGCTGGACGCCGACACCTACGGCGGCTCCTTCCTCTATCACCTGGACAACAACCTGGTAGCGGTCGGCCTGATCGTCGGTCTGGACTACGCCAATCCCTGGCTGTCGCCGTTCGACGAGTTCCAGCGCTACAAGACCCACCCCGCCATCCGCGGCACCTTCGAAGGTGGCAAGCGCATCGCCTACGGCGCGCGCGCCATCACCGCGGGCGGCCTGCTGGCCCTGCCCAAGCTCACCGTGCCCGGCGGCGCGCTGGTCGGCTGCGAGGCCGGCTTCCTCAATGCCTCGCGCATCAAGGGCAGCCATGCCGCCATCAAGACCGGCATGCTGGCCGCCGACGCCGCGTTCGACGCGGTGCTGGCCGACCGGCGCCAGGACGAGCTGTCCGCCTACCCGGCCGCGTTCAAGTCCTCGTGGCTGCACGAAGAACTGAACAAGGCGCGCAACTTCAAGCAGTGGTTCAAGAAGGGCCGCACCGTCGCCACCGTCATGACCGGCATCGAGCAGCTGGTGCTCAAGGGCAACTTCCCCTGGACGCTGCGCAACAACAAGCCCGACCACGCCAGCCTGCAGCCGGCCTCGCAATGCGCGCGCATCGATTATCCCAAGCCCGACGGCAAGCTCACGTTCGACAAGCTCAGCTCGGTGTTCATCTCGAACACCAACCATGACGAGAACGAGCCGGTGCACCTGACGCTGAAGGATCCGGCAGTGCCGGTGCAGGTCAATCTGGCCAAGTACGGCGGCCCGGAATCGCGCTACTGTCCGGCCGGCGTGTACGAGTTCGTCAAGGACGACCACGGCGACGACCGCCTGCAGATCAACGCGCAGAACTGCGTGCACTGCAAGACCTGCGACATCAAGGACCCCACCCAGAACATCGTCTGGGTCGCCCCGCAGGGCGGCGAAGGCCCCGTCTACAGCGGCATGTGAGCATGGCCGAGCGTGCGCTGCTCATCGGCTGCGGCGACCTGGGCCTGCGCGCCGCGCGGCGGCTGCGGGCCCAGGGCGTGGAAGTCCATGCCCTGCGGCGCCAGCCGCCCGCTGACGACGCGGACGGCATCGCCTGGCTGCGCGGCGACATCTCCCGGCCCGACGGCATCCCCGTCCTGCCCGCCGGCATCACCCGCCTGATCTTCCTGCCCGCCCCCGGCGCGCGCGACGAAGCCGTCTATCGCGGCGTGTTCGTCGACGGCCTGCGCAACGTGCTCGGCGCGCTGGACGCCTCCCATCTGCAACGCATCGTGTTCGTGTCGTCCAGCGCCGTCTATGGCGAACACGAAGGCGGCTGGGTCGACGAAGACACGCCGCCCGCGCCGCAAGGCTTCAACGGCCGCATCCTGCTGGAAGCCGAGGCATTGCTGGCCGCCCGGCCCGAATCCGCCACGGCGCTGCGACTGGCCGGCCTGTATGGCCCAGGCCGGCTGCAGCTGATCGAGCGGCTGCGCGCGGGCCAGGCCGGCGCGCCCGTCGAACCCCCGCATTGGGCCAACCGCATCCACATCGATGACGCCGCCGAGGCCGTCGCGCATCTGGCCCTGCTGCCCGCCGTCGCGCCCGTGTACATCGGCTGCGACGATACGCCGCTGCCGCTACACGAGCTGTACGCCGACCTGGCGCGCACCATCGGCGCGCCCGCGCCACGCATCGCCCCCGCGCCCGCCAATGTGGGCAGCAAGAAACTCAGCAACGCGCGGCTGCGCGCCAGCGGCCTGCGCCTGCAGTGGCCGGACTCGCGGCCCGGCTATGCGGCGCTGCTGGCCGACAACGGACGCGCCTGAGTCCTCGTCCCGCGCGCCATGCCCTGGCGCGCACGGCTCGTCCGGTGTTCGCTTGCAAGCGCATGCATGGTTCGTTCCCCATCGAATCATGCCCCGCGACGAACCGGGATACTGGCGGCTCGTTCCATCACGATCCCGCGCCATGCCGCCCACCGATCCCATCGCCGCCGTCACCCACGCCGATCCCTATCCCTACTATGCCGCGCTGGCGCGCGAGCGTCCGCTGTACCGCGACGACACGCTGAACCTGTGGGTCGCCAGCAGTCCACAGGCCATCACGCAGGTGCTCGCGCATCCCGCCGCCCGCGTCCGGCCGCCTGCCGAACCCGTGCCGCGCGGCCTGTGTCCCGGCCCCGCCGGCGCGCTGTTCGGCCGCTATGTCCGGATGAACGACAGCGCCGAACACGCCAGGCTCAAGACGCTGCTGCGCGCCTACATCGACGGCCAGCCCGCGCCGGACCTGGACGGCGCCTGGCCGCTGCCGCGTATCGACGCGGCCGGCGTGGACCGCTACCTGACTCTCGCGCCGGTGTATGCGCAGGCGGCCTTCATGGGCCTGCCGCCGGACGTGCACGGTGCATGCGCGACCGACATCGCGGACTTTATCGCGGCGCTGCCCGCCACGGCCGACGCCGCGCGCATCGAACGCGCCCACCGCGCCGCCGAGCGCCTGCAGGCGCGCATGCTGGCCTATCTGCACGCGCCCCAGGCCGGCGAAACGCTGCGCCGGTTGCGGCAGGACTGCGCCCAGGCCGGCATCGGCATGGACCTGCTGGCCGCCAACCTGGCCGGGCTGCTGTTCCAGTCGTGCGAAGCGGGCGCAGCCCTGCTCGGCAATGCGCTGGTGCTGGCCGGCCGGCGCGGCCTGCTGCAGGCGCCGCCCCCGGACGCGGCGCGCGAACTGGTCGCCGAAACGCTGCGCATTGATCCGCCGATACACAACACCCGGCGCTTCCTGGCCGACGAGATCACCGTCGACGGCCAGCGCATCCCCGCCGGGCAGACCGTGCTGCTGGTGCTGGCCGCCGCCGCCCTCGCGCAACCCGACACGCCCTGGACCTTCGGCGCGCTGGGCCACGCCTGTCCCGGCCAGGACCTGGCGCGCCGCCATGCGGCGGGCGCGCTGGCCCATCTGCTGCGCGCCGGCGCCGACGCGCCCGCCCTGGCCGCGAGCCATCGCTACCGGCCGCTGCCCAACGCCCGCCTTCCCCTGTTTGACTGCGCCAAGGACGCACACCCATGATCGCCGTGATCTTCGAAGTCGAACCCGCCCAGGGCGATCCCAAGCCTTATCTGGACATCGCCGCCACCCTGATCGACGAACTGAAGGCAATCGACGGCTTCATTTCCGTCGAGCGTTTCCAGAGTCTGAGCACGCCGGGCAAGCTGCTGTCGCTGTCGTTCTGGCGCGACGAAGATGCCGTGCGCCGCTGGCGCTCTCTGGAATCGCACCGCCGCGCGCAGGCCGCCGGCCGCGGCGGCGTGTTCCAGGACTATCGGCTGCGCGTGGCGCAGGTGCTGCGTGACTATGGCATGGCGCGGCGCGACGAAGCGCCGGGCGACAGCCGCGAACGGCACGGCTGAAGCGGCTCGTCAGGCTCGCTTGACGCCACGCACGGCCATCCAAGGATGTCGGTCTCAGGCCAGATGCCGCGCCACCGAGGCCACCACACGCCGCACGTCGTCGGCCGACACGTCCAGATGCGTCACCAGCCGCGTCGAGCCGCCGTAGACGGCGCGCATCAGGATGCCGTCCGCCGCCACGCCGGCGTTCAGCGCGTCGCAGCGCGACGGCTCGAACTCGACGAACACCATGTTCGTATCCTGCGACAACACCCGCAGGCCCGCGATGCCGCGCAGTCCCTCGGCCAGCAGGCGCGCATGCTCATGATCCTGCGCCAGCCGTTCGACGTTGTGCTCCAGCGCGTACAGGCAGGCGGCCGCTAGCACGCCGGACTGGCGCAGGCCGCCGCCCAGCATCTTGCGCCAGCGCAGCGCGCGCTCGATCAAGGCGCGGCCGCCGACCAGCACCGAGCCCACGGGCGCGCCCAGCCCCTTGGAAAAGCAGATGGAAACCGTGTCGAACGGCGCGCACAGCTCGGCCAGCGGCCGGCCGCTGGCGACGGCGGCATTGAACACGCGCGCCCCATCCAGATGCACGCCCAGGCCCAATCCGCGCGCCCAGGCGCTGGCCGCCTCGATGTACGCGGCGGGAATCAGCTTGCCGTGGAAGGTGTTCTCCAGCGCCAGCAGGCGCGTGCGCGCGTAGTGCGGATCGCCCTTGGGCTTGACGGCCTCTGCCAGCCGCTCAAGCGGCAGCGTGCCATCCTCGGCATGCTCGATGGGCTGGGGCTGGATACTGCCCAGCACCGCCGCGCCGCCGCCTTCGTAACGGTAGGTGTGAGCAAGCTGGCCCACCAGGTATTCGTCGCCGCGCTCGCAATGCGCCATCAGCGCGGCCAGGTTGCATTGCGTGCCGGACGGGAAGAACAGGCCCGCCTCCTTGCCGGCGCGCTCGGCCACGGCCGCCTGCAGGCGGTTGACGCTGGGGTCGTCGCCCATCACGTCGTCGCCGACCGGCGCGGCCATCATGGCCTGGAGCATGGCGGCCGTAGGCCGGGTGACGGTGTCGCTGCGCAAATCAATCATGGAAGGACCTTGGTACGGAATGCGGATTCGTAAAACAGGGAACTGCGCGCCAGCGGGTGGCGACGGCGGCCGGGGTTCATTCCTTGCCCGGCGGCGCGGCGCGGCTCACGACCCAGATGCCGGCCAGGATCAGCGCCATGCCCGCCAGCTCGGCGCCGCTGGGCCGCTCGGACAGCAGCGCCCAGGCCAGCAGCATGGCCACCACCGGCACGCCCAGGCTGGACAGGCCCGCGATGGACGCGGGCACCCGGCGCACCACCTGCAGCCACAGCAGCCAGCCGGCAGCCGTGGCGATGAACACGATGTAGACCATGCCCAGCGACAGCTGCCAGCCCCATTGCGCCGGAATCTGCGGCACCATCCAGGCCACCGGCGCCATGACCAGCCCGCCCAGCAGCATCTGCCAGGCGGTGAACACCATCACGTCGGGACGGTGACGCTCGAACATGCGCTTGGACAGCACCGTGCCCACGCCCCAGCACAGGCCGCTGCCCAGTCCCAGCAGCACGGGCTTGATATCGCCCAGCCCGTTCCAGGGCTCGACGAAACAGACCAGGCCGATCGCCGCCAGCCCGATGCCGGCGGCATGCCGGACAGTGGGACGCTCGCGCAGCAGCCACCAGGCGAACAACACCACCCAGAAGGGCATGGTGTAGGCCATCAGCGATACCTTGCCGACGCCGCCCGAGACCAAGGCCGTCTGGACAAAACCCTGGAATCCGGCCGTCTGCGTCAAGCCGATCAGCAGCGTCAACCCCCAGGGCGGCATGGCCAGCGGCCGGCGCGTGGCCAGGGCCAGCACGAACAGCACGACGGCGCCGGTCACGTAGCGCAGCGCCACGAAGTCGAAGGGACCGATGTACGGCACGATCAGCTTCATCGCGATCCAGCTGCCCGCCCATACGAGGATGGTGCTCAACATCAGGGCCAGGCCGGCGCGATCGAAACTGCTGCGGTTCACTGCGGGGACTCCAGGTGGATGGGGATCGGAAAACAAAGACGCCCGTAACGGATACCGTTACGGGCGTCTGCCATTATGCTC
>NZ_JCBANG010000081.1:0-31514 GCF_059760905.1 Achromobacter sp. 1011811831 | reverse complement strand
GCCTGGCGCCGGCCACGCCCGCCGCGAGCGGAACGGCGGCCGGCGACGCGCGCGACTGCGCGCCCACCGAGCGCGCCGGCGGCAAGGTCATTGATATCTACTGGACGCGCGGGCCCGACCATGGCCGGATCACCGGCGGCGAGGTCGATCACTACGTCGACCTGAATCTCGTGGTGCGGACCCGTGGCTACCTCGAAGGCGATTGCGTGGAAGCGACCGTGCAGGCGGCCGACGGCGGCGACATCGTCGAGGGCCGCAAGACATTGCTGCTGCACGGACGCGTCGACAAGGCGGGGGGCGCCTACTTCAAGGAACCGCTGCGGCGCTACACGCTGATCCTGTCCGACGGCGACGAGGACGCAGCCGGCCAGGGCGCGCCGGACTCCCGCCCCGCGCCCTGACGCGACGGCCAGACGCCCCTCAGGGCACCCGCAGCGGGCTGTGCCTGATCATGCCCTCGAACACCCGCAGCAGGTCGGGATCGCACTTGGCGCCGGCCTCGCGATGCAGGATCAGCATGATCTGCGCATGCGTGCGGGCCGGGTGATAGGGCCGCGCGTCGCCCAGCGCGTCGTAGGAATCCGCCAGGGAAATGATGCGCGAATGCAGCGGGATGTCGTGGCCCGCCAATCCGTCCGGATACCCCGAGCCGTCGAAATGCTCGTGATGGTGACGCACCGCCAGCGCGATCCGGTCGCGTCCCGGCAGGTCGCTCTGACGGATGATGTCGGCGCCCACGGCGGCGTGCGACTTCATGATTTCCCAGTCTTCGTTTTCCAGCCTGCCGGGCGAGAACAGCACGCGATCGGGCGTGGCGATCTTGCCCAGGTCGTGCAGGCGGGCGGCGACCGCGATGGACTCCAGCTCGTCTTCGGCCAGGCCGCAGGCGCGGGCCAGCGCCACGCTCAGCGCCACCACGCGGTGGCAGTGCCGGCCGGTGGCCGGATCGCGCGCGCGCATCGCGGCGAACAGCGCCGCCTCACAGGAGCCGGGCGGCTCCCCTTCCGTCGAAAAACGCTGCGGGACATCCGTGGCCGGGGATGGGGCAGCCAGGCCGTCTGACGGTGACGGCGGCACTAAGGGTACGTCTGGAGGCATCGAACAAGGCATGCGCGGCACTGCGATGGCGCCGCGTCGGAATCATAAAGTAGCGATTCTGACACATTGCTGCAGGGTCCGCGCGCGCTGGGCGGCGCATCTCCGACGCCTGTCGCTTCACTGGCGCAGGCGCTCCAGCAAGGCCTCGGCCACCCCGACCGACGATGCCGGATTCTGCCCGGTGATCAGCAGCCCGTCGGCGATCACGTGCGGCTGCCAGTCCTCGGCGCGGCTGTACTGCGCGCCCAGGCGCACCAGTTCGTCCTCGACCAGGAACGGCACGATCTGGCTCAGCCCCACGGCGGCCTCCTCGGCGTTGGAAAAGCCCGTGACCTGCCTGCCCTGCACCATCGGCTTGCCGTCGGCGGTCTTGGCGTGGCGCAGCACGCCCGGCGCATGGCACACCGCCGCGACGGGCTTGCCGGCGGCCAGCATGTTCTGGATCAGCTTCACCGAGCGCGGATCCTCCGCCAGATCCCACAGCGGCCCGTGGCCGCCCGGGTAGAACACGGCATCATGATCGGCCGCCTGCGCCTCGGCCAACGGCAGCGTGGCCGCGAGCCGGCGCTGGGCCTCGGCATCGCCACGGAAACGATGGGTGGCCTCGGTCTGGGCCTCGGGGTCGTCGCTCTTGGGATCCAGCGGCGGCTGGCCGCCCTTGGGCGAGGCCAGCGTCAGCTCGGCGCCTGCATCCAGGAAGGCGTAGTACGGCGCGGCGAACTCCTCCAGCCAGAAGCCGGTCTTGCGCCCGGTGGCGCCCAGCGTGTCGTGGGAAGTCAGGACGATCAGGATCTTCATTGCGTGCTCCTGTAGCGCGGCCTCGCCGCCGCGCGCGCGGCGGACGGAAGACCGTTGAGGAATGCGCCGGATCGCGGCCCGTGGGGCCCGCGCCGGCGGAAACGGCGGAGGCCGGGAAGGATCGCCTCCGGCTGGCCTGACCCATTACACCATCGATGCGCGAATGCCGCCGGCCTGTCCGCCGGGCGGCCGGTTCATCCGCCGGCATCATGCACCAACATCGCGCACGCCACAGGATGCGGCGGGCCATGTCCGAGAATTCGGGTCAGAAAGGGGCGTTGTGCGAGGTTTGGGAATCACTGGTAACCGATGCATCATTCATGCGCTCGAGCTGCAATGACCCCCACAACGATTCATGAATGACCTACTAGACCTGATCGTCTTTTCTCCAGACGCCGATCAGCGCGCGCGCCGCAGCGGCGCGCTGGCCGAAATGGGCTTCTCGCCCCGCCGCTGCGAAGATTCCAACGGCCTGTTCCGCCTGTTCCAGACCCGCCGCACGCCGCTGCTCGTCATGGAAGCAGAGCTGACCGATCTGTGCATGGCGGTCGCCGGCCTGCGCGCCATGGATACCACGGCGGGCATCGTCGCCATCTCCACCTTCGATTCACCGGAAAACCGCATCCTCGGCCTGCACTGCGGCGCCGACGTCTGCTTCCAGCCCGACGTCGCGACGGCCGAGATCGCCGCCGCGCTGCAGGCGCTGGTGCGCCGCACGCCGCCTTCGGGACGTCGCCATGCCGAGGCAGAGACACGGGCGCAGCCCACGGCCGCCGGCGCCGCCGGACGCTGGCAGTTCCAGGACGCGGCCTGGACCTTGGTCAGCCCGCGCGGCGAGCGCCTGCCGCTGACCCAGGCCGAGCGCGAATTCCTGCTCAAGCTGACCTCGGCCATGGACAAGCGCCTGCCGCGCAGCGACGCCTTCGCGCCCGATCCCCAGGCCGGCCGCGACTCGGTGCGCCGCACCGACGTGGTGGTGAGCCGATTGCGGCGCAAGGCGCAGGACATGCACCTGGACCTGCCGATCCGGACGGTCTGGGGCTGGGGCTATGCCTTCACCGGCGAGATCTAGCGCGGGCGTATCATGCTCGCTGCGGTTGCGGCCTCCCGCCCGCCCGTTCCGCACACCCGCGATCCCGGATCCACCATGGACGTATTCAGTCAACTGCAAGCCCTGCTGGCCCGCCATCAGGCGCGCTACCGCCTGATCGAGCACGCCGCAGCCGGCAAATCGGTCGAAGTCGCCGCCATCCGCGGCACCGCCGTGAGCCAGGGCGCCAAGGCGCTGGTCTGCCGCGTGAAGATTTCCTCGAACCAGCGCCGCAATGTGCTGGCCGTGTTCCCCGCCGACCGCCAGGCCGACCTGGACGCCATCGCCCGCGCCGCCGGCGGCAAGAAGGCCTCGCTGGCCTCGCAGGACCTGGCGCGCGAGCTGACAGGTTGCGAGATCGGCGCCATCCCGCCCTTCTCCTTCAATCCCGAGCTGCACCTGCTGGTCGACCCCACGCTGCGCAATCGGCACGATGAAATCGTGTTCAACGCCGGCCGTCTGGACGCCTCCATCCTGCTCGACACGGAAGACTACTTCCGGCTGGCCGCGCCCGAGGTGGCGCCGCTCATCAAGGACTGACCATGTGCCTGGCCGTGCTCGCCCTGAACGCCCTGCCCGGCATCCCGGTCCTGATCGCCGCCAACCGCGACGAGTTCCATGCCCGGCCGACGCTGGCCGCCGCGCAATGGCCCGACGCGGCCGGCATCTACGCCGGGCGCGACGGCCTGGCCGGCGGCACCTGGATGGGCGCGTCGGCGCGGGGCCGCTACGCGCTGGTCACCAATTTCCGCGAACCCGGCCTGAACCGCGCCGACGCGCCCTCGCGCGGCGCGCTGGTCGAACGCTACCTGCGCGGCGCCGAGCCGCCGGCCGAATACATGGGGCGCGTCCACGCCGAGGGGCAGGCCTACAACGGCTTCAACCTGATCGTGGGCGATATGGAACACGCCTGGTACCTCAGCAATCGCAACGGCCCGCCCCGCCGGCTCATGGCGGGCGTGTACGCGCTGTCCAACCACCTGCTGGACACGCCCTGGCCTAAGCTCGCGCGCACCAAGCGCGCCTTCGCCGAGGTGCTGCGCCAAGGCCCCCAGCCCGACCTGCCCGCGCTGTATGCGGCCCTGGCCGACCGTGAACCGGCCGCCGACGACGAACTGCCCGCCACCGGCCTGCCGCCGGACCGCGAGAAGCTGCTGAGCAGCCCCTTCATCGTCAGCCCTACCTATGGCACCCGCAGCTCGGCCGTGCTGGCCTTGCGTGAGAATGGCGCCGGACTGCTGCACGAGCGGCGCTACGCGCCTGACGGCACGCTGAACGGCGAAAGCGAACTCCTCTTCACGCTGGCCCGCGCACACGCCGGCGCGCGAACTCCGGACGCCATCACGGGTCGAAACGCATGACGCGCGCCGGCCAGCGCCCTGCGCGGCGCGCCGCCGTCCGTCGGATCAAGGAGAACAGCATGAACAAGCGCATCGAACGTTGCACCATGGCCGCGGCCATGGCCTTGGGCAGCATGGCCATCGCCGGCCTGCTGAACACCGCGCAGGCGGGACTGCCGCCGGTCCAGCATCAGGGATCGGTGCAGTACGTCAGCGGCGGCATCGGGCTCGACGAATCCGAAGCCCTGAAGGCCGCCGCCAAGGACTATCCCCTGGCGCTGACCTTCGCCGCACAGGTCGGTGGCAAGGCCGACTATGTCGCGGACGTGGCCGTGGTCATACACGACGGCCAGGGCAAGCCGGTGCTGCGCGCGACTTCGGAAGGCCCGTACATGCTGGTCAGGCTGCCGGCCGGCGACTACAAGGTGTCGGCCACCTACAAGGGCCAGGCGCAGGAGCGCCAGGTCGCGGTCAAGGGCGCCGGCGCCGCACGCGCCGTCTTCGAGTGGAAATGACGCCGCGCCGACGGGCCGGCCGAGGCCCCGGGCGGCGCGGCGGCCGGCTCAGACGCCGGTGAACAGGATGGCGATGATGAAGCCGATGCTGCTCGCCCAGACCAGCGAACGCAGCGCGCCCCAACCCGCCACGTACATGGCCAGATAGCCCAGTCGCAGCCCCAGCCAGCACGCCATCAGCGTGGCCACGCGCGTCGCGTCGGCCTGGTTGTGCAGCGCGAACAAGACCGCCGCGTAGAAGAAGGGCAGCGCCTCGAAGGCATTGCTCTGCGCCGCGTTGGCGCGTGCGCGCCAGCCCTCCTGCCGCGCCAGCCAGGGACGCGGGTCGTTGTTGTCGAACTTCTTGCCGCCCGCCTTGGCCAGGATGGCGGACAGGAACGGCAGGACCGCCGCCGCCAGCATCAACCACGCGATCATTTTCATGGGCAAACCTCTGCTTCGATGTGGGAAAACACGGCGGCGCGCGCCGCCGCGCTGGCCGCATGGTCGCCCGAAAGCCGGAAAATGAAAAGCCCGTCACCGTTTACACTCGCCACTTTTCCCGATTGCGAGTTTCCGGTGTCCCTGCTGTCCCCCTGGTCCGTCCTGTTCCTGTCCGCCGCCTTGCTGTGGCCCCCCGCCACGCGCCGCTGGGCGCCCCTGGCGCTGGTGGCGGCCTATGCCTGGGCCGGCACGCAGGGCGCGCTGGACCCCGCCGCCCTGACCGCGCCGGCGCTGCTGGCGCTGGCCGCCCTGCTGGTGCAGCCTCCGGCCCCGGCCGCCTTGCGGCTGGCCGGCCACGCGCTGTTCATCGCCGTGGCGGCAGCGCTGTTCCTGCACCTGATGCCGGGATTCCACAATCCGCTGGTGATCCCGCGCGCGCCGCTCAGTCCGGACGCCGTGCCGTTCAGCATGTACCTGAACCTGGACAAACCGCTGGTGGCGTTCTGGATCATCCTGGCCCTGCCGCCAGTCATGATGGGCCTGGACGCGGGCCGCACGCTGCGCGCCACGCTGGCCTGCGGCGCGGCGGCGGTGTTCGTGTGCCTGACGCTGGCGCTGGCGCTGGGCATGGTCGGCTGGGCCCCCAAATGGCCGGACAAGGGCTGGCTGTGGCTGGTCAACAATGCCTTGCTGGTGACGCTGGCGGAGGAAGCGCTGTTCCGTGGCTACATCCAGGAACGGCTGGGCCGGCTGTGGCGCGCGCGCCGCTGGGGCGCCAATGCCGCGCTGCTTTGCGCGGCCGTGCTGTTCGGCCTGGCGCACTATGCCGGCGGCTGGCAATGGATGCTGCTGGCGGGCCTGGCGGGCGCGGCCTACGGCCTGGCCTACCGCCATGGCGGCCTGGCGGCGGCGGTGCTGGCGCACCTGGCGCTGAACGTCGCGCATTTCAGCCTGTTCACCTACCCCGCGCGCGCGGCGCTCTGACGCGCGACGTCCCCCGGGCGCGGACGCGCCGATGCGCGCCTCGCCCAGCGTCCGACCTCAGGCCAGCGCCGGATAGTCCGTATAGCCCCCGGGTCCCGGCGCATAGAACGTGGCGGGGTTGGGCCGGTTCAGCGGCGCCTTCAGCGCGAAACGCTGCGCCAGGTCCGGATTGGCGATGTACTGCACGCCGAATGCCACCGCGTCGGCGCGGCCTGCGGCGATCGCGGCCTCGGCGGACTCGCGCGTGAAGCCTTCGTTGGCGATATAGGCGCCGCCGAAGGCCGCCTTGAGCGCGGGGCCGATGCTGTCGGGCGCCTCATGCTCGCGCACGCACAGGAACGCGATGCGGCGCCGGCCGAGTTCGGACGCCACGTAGCCAAAGGTGCCGGCGCGGTCCGAATCGCCCATGGTATGGATCTCGCCGCGCGGCGACAGGTGCACGCCCACGCGGCCCGCGCCCCAGACGCCGACGCAGGCGTCGGTCGCCTCCAGCAGCAGGCGCGCGCGGTTCTCCACCGGGCCGCCATAATCGTCCTCGCGCAGATTGGTGCTGTCCTGCAGGAACTGATCCAGCAGGTAGCCATTGGCCGCATGCACTTCCACGCCGTCGAAACCCGCTTCCTGCGCCATCTGCGCGCCCAGCCGGTAGGCCTGGATCACGCCGGGCAGTTCCGCCGTTTCCAGCGCGCGCGGCGTCACGTAGGCGCGCTGCGGGCGCACGTGGCTGACGTGGCCGCGCGCTGCCAGGGCGCTGGGCGCCACCGGCAACTGGCCGTCCAGGAACATGGGGTCCGAGATGCGGCCCACGTGCCAGAGCTGCGCAAAGATGCGGCCGCCGGCCGCATGCACGGCGGCGGTGACCTGGCGCCAGCCCTGCACCTGCTCGGGCGTCCACAGTCCCGGCGTGTCGGCATAGCCCACGCCCTGCGGCGTCACGGCGGTGGCTTCCGACAGGATCAGGCCCGCGCCGGCGCGCTGCGTGTAGTACTCGGCCATCAGCGCGTTGGGCACGCGGCCGGGGCTGGCGTGCATGCGCGTCAGCGGCGCCATGATGACGCGGTTGGGCAGGGTCAGGTCTCCCAGGACCAGGGGTTCGAACAATAGGCTCATGCGACTTCCTCTTGCCCCGGCGCCTGCCAGGGCGTTGCTGAACGGACGGCGCTACATGTCCTGGTTCAGTTGCCGCAGGAATGCGGCGATCAGGGCTTCATTGCGACGAAAGAACACCCATTGCCCGACCTTGGTGGCCGTGATCAGGCCGGCGCGCTGCAGCACGGCCAGATGCGTGGACACCGTCGACTGGGACAGTCCGCAGCGGCCGTCGATGTGGCCGGCGCAGACGCCATGCTCGAAGGTATGGCCCGGGCGTTCCTCGAAATACGCCTTGGGATCCTTCAGCCACGCCAGGATCTCGCGGCGCACCGGGTTGGCGAGCGCCTTGAGGATGGCGTCGGCGTTGACGGGTGGGTCGTCGCCGGCGGCAGCGGAATTCGAAGGATCCGGGTTCATATTCAAATATCGCAATTTATCGAATCATATATCGTTAAAGCTCGATATATGCTCATGCCCCCTCCGCGAATGGGGGTACTCGCGGCAGCCGCGCGCCGGGTCCGCCGCACGCGCAAGCACGGCCCGGCGCAAAACGCGGGCGCTGGCGCCCTCATTCATGTCCGACCCTGCCGCGCAGCCGCTTGACCTCGCCATGCAGCACCTTGCGCTGCACGCGCCGGCGCTGCGAGGCGCGGGTGGGCCGCGTCGGCCGGCGCGGTTTTTCGGTGCGCGCCGCCGCGCGCACCATCGCGATCAGGCGCTCGATCGCCTCGGCGCGGTTCTTTTCCTGGCTGCGGAAGGACTGCGACTTGATGACGATGACGCCGTCCTTGGAGACGCGGTGGTCGTTGAGCGCGCACAGCGCGTCCTGAACCTCGGCCGGCAGGCTGGAAGCGCGCACGTCGAAGCGCAGATGCACGGCGCTGGACACCTTGTTGACGTTCTGCCCGCCCGCGCCCTGGGCGCGGATCATGGTGAACACAAGCTCGCGCTCGTCCAGGTACAGGGAATCTTGGATATGAAACATGGGCGCCAAGTCTACGCCAACGCCCGGCACGGCTTTGCCGGGAGCGCTAAAATAGTCCGCTTTTGCCCGAATTCCGGCATCCCCATGACTTATTCCGCCAAAGAGATCTTCAAGACGCTGCAGGGCGAAGGCGCCCACGCCGGCCGCGCGGCGGTGTTCTGCCGGTTCGCGGGCTGCAACCTCTGGACCGGCCGCGAGAGCGACCGCGCCAGCGCCGCCTGCACCTTCTGCGATACCGACTTCATCGGCACCGATGGCGAAGGCGGCGGCAAATTCAGCACGGCGCAGGCGCTGGCCGACGCCATCGCCACGGCCTGGGGCCCCGGCGCGGAACGGCGCTACGTGGTCTTCACCGGCGGCGAGCCGCTGCTGCAGCTGGACGAAGCCCTGCTGGCCGAGGTGCACGCGCGCGGTTTCACGGTCGCCATCGAGACCAACGGCACGGTGCCCGCGCCGGCCGGCATCGACTGGATCTGCGTCAGCCCGAAGGGCACGGCGCCGGTGGTGCTGGAACGCGGCAACGAGCTCAAGCTGGTCTATCCCCAGGCCAACGCGCTGCCCGAACGCTTCGCGCACCTGGATTTCGAGCATTTCTTCCTGCAACCCATGGACGGCCCCGCCCGCGTGGCGAATACCGAACAGGCCGTCCAGTACTGTACGCAGCATCCGCAATGGCGGCTCAGCCTGCAAACGCATAAATACATAGGCATTCCATGATTCACCCCTACGCTTCGCGGAGCGCGCAATGATCTCCGTGACCCGCAGGCTGGAATTCGACGCCGGCCACCGCATTCCCGACCACCGCAGCCAATGCCGCAACCTGCACGGCCACCGCTATGTGCTGGAAATCACCCTGACCGGCGACGTGGTGCAGGCGCCCGGCGAGTCCGACAACGGCATGCTGATGGATTTCTCCGAAATCAAGCAGATCGCCAAGCAGCACATCGTCGACGTCTGGGACCACGCCTTCCTGGTCTATGAGGGCGACGCCGCCGTGCGCGGCTTCCTGGACACCCTGCCCGACCACAAGACCGTGGTGCTGGACCGCATCCCCACGGCCGAGAACCTGGCCGCCATCGTCTTCGAGACACTGGCGCCGCACTATCACGGCCACTATGGCGCCGAGCTGCGCCTGACCCGCGTGCGCCTGTACGAAACGCCCAACTGCTGGGCCGACTGCAACGGCTGACGGCCGCGCGCCGGCCTGATCCGGGCCGGCGCTCCCTCCTTTCCGCTCCCGCCTCCCGGCTTTCCATCCATGGAAAGCCCGCCTCCGATCGTCCCGATTGAAAAAATTCATGGAGATATCGTTCATTTTCATTTATTAGTAAGCTAATAGATAGGATACAATCTAATTCATGAACACGCCTTCCGACTCACTGCTCATGGCCACCACCGCAAATCTCATGGTGCTGTCGCGCGCCTATCGCGGCGCCGCCGACAAGGCGCTGGCCGACTACGGCCTGTCCCAGGCCACCGCCTGGCCCGTCATCCTCGCCGGCCGCCTGGGCGACGGCGTGCGCCAGGGCGCGCTGGCCGAGGCGCTGGGCGTGGAAGGCCCTTCCCTGGTGCGCGTGCTGGACCAGCTGGTCGCCGCCGGCCTGATGGAACGGCGCGAAGACCCGCATGACCGCCGCGCCAAGACCCTGCACCTGACCGAGGCCGGCCAGGCGCTGCGCGCCCAGGTCGAGGACGTGCTGGTCGCGCTGCGCCGGCGCCTGTTCGACGGCATCAGCGAAGACGACCTGCAAGCCTGCCTGCGCGTGTCCGAGGCGCTCAAGGCCGCGCTGGGCCGCAGCGCCGCCGGCGCGCAGGAGGACTACCGGCCATGAAGCTGCCGGCGCTGCCCAATGTCCGCGAAACCGTGTTCTCGCTCAAGAGCTACGCGGGCGCGATGCTGGCGCTCTATCTGTCGTACAGCATGGGTCTGCCGCGTCCGTTCTGGGCCATGACCACGGCCTACATCGTGTCGCAGCCCTGGTCCGGCGCGGTGCGCTCCAAGGCGCTGTACCGGCTGGTTGGCACTTTCGTCGGCTCGGCCATGACGGTCTACATGGTGCCGCGCCTGTCCAACTCGCCCGTGGTGATGACCGCCGCCATGGCCCTGTGGGTCGGCGCCTGCCTGTATATGTCGGTGCTGGACCGCACGCCGCGCTCCTATCTGTTCATGCTGGCCGGCTACACCGCCGCCATGATCGGCTTCCCGTCCGTCTCCGAACCCACGCTGGTGTTCGACACCGCGCTGGCCCGCGTCGAGGAAATCGCGCTGGGCATCGTCTGCGCCACGCTGGTCCACAGCGTGGTGCTGCCGCGCGGCCTGGCGCCGGCGCTGACGCTGCTGCTGGACAAGGCCGTGCGCGACGCCCGGCTCTGGATGCAAGACATCCTGGCCGGCGGCGACGCCGGCAAGTCCGACAAGGACCGCCGCACCCTGGCCAACGACATCACCCAGCTGCGCCTGCTGTCGACCCACGTGCCGTTCGACACCAGCAACCTGCGCTGGACCGCCGGCGCGGTGCGCGCCATGCAGGACCGCGTCGCGGCGCTGACGCCCATTGTCTCGGCCGTCGAGGACCGCATGCGCGCCCTGCAGGCCGACGGCCAGCCGCTGCCCGAGAACGTCGCACGCCTGCTGGCCAGCATTTCCAAATGGATCGACGCCGGTCCGCGTGCCACCCATGCCACCGCGCTGCGGCTGCGCGCGGCCGCCGTCCGGCTGACGCCGGCCATCGACAGCCACTCCAGCTGGCGCGACGCGCTGCTGGCCAGCCTGATGACCCGGCTGCGCGAGCTGATCGACGGCTATGACGAATGCCTGACGCTGCGGCGCGAGATCCGCGCCGGGCTGAACGGCGCCGCGCGACGCGCGACGCGCCACCTGGACGCGCAGCGCCACCCGCTGCACCGCGACCACGGCATGGCGCTGCTGTCGGCCGCCGCCGCCGGCCTGGCCATCGCCGCCTGCTGCGCGTTCTGGATCGGCACCGCCTGGAGCAACGGCGCCACCGCCGCGCTCATGGCCGCCATCTTCAGCTGCTTCTTCGCCTCGCAGGACAATCCCGTGCCAGGCATCATGCAGTTCCTGACCTACACGGTGTATTCGATCCCGCTGTCGGCGCTGTACCTGCTGGGCATCATGCCCGCCATCCATTCCTTCGAGATGCTGGCGCTGGCTATGCTGCCCACCGCCTTCGTGATCGGCGTGTTCATCGCCCGCCCGGCCACCGCCGGCAAGGCCATGGCGGTACTGTTCGGCTTCGTCGGCACCATGGCGCTGCACGACACCAACACCGCCGACCTGGTCTCGTTCATCGACACCCAGGTCGCGCAGATCATGGGCGTGGGCCTGGCGGCGGTGATCGCCGCCATCTTCCGCACCGTCAGCGCCGACTGGAGCGCGCGCCGCATCCAGGCCGCCAACTGGCGCGACCTGGCGGCGCTGGCGGCCTCGCCGCGCACCCAGGCCCGCCACGGCTACGCGGCGCGCATGCTGGACCGCATCGGCCTGCTGCAGCCGCGCCTGGCGCTGGCCAAGCGCCCCGACGACGTGATGGCCGCCGACGCGCTCAAGGACCTGCGCGTGGGCCGCGACATCACCGAACTGCAGCGCGCGCGCCGCCACCTGCCCATGGCCGAGCCGGTGCTGCGCCCCGTGCTCGACGGACTGGCGCGCTACTTCCGCGATCGTTCGTCGTGGCGCGGTGGCCAGAAGACGCCGGAATTCCTGGCGCAGATCGACCGCGCGCTGGCCGGCGTGGCGGGCGCGCCCGCCGGCCCGGCCGCGCGCGCCCGCGCGGTGGTGGCGCTGGTGGGCATCCGCCGCGCCTTCTTCCCCGACGCGCCCGAGTACCAACCCGCCCATCCCCACCTGGAGGGCCACGCATCATGATCGGCGAATTCAATCTTTACGGCATTTACTTTCCCTGGCTGCTGGTGCTGGGCGTGGTCACGCTGGGCGTGGCCTGGGCCCTGCGCCGGCTGCTGGCCCGGGCCGGCCTGTACCGGCTGGTGTGGCACCCGGCGCTGTTCGACCTGGCGCTGTTCGTGGTGCTGCTTTACGGCATCACCCTGATATCTCCCTATATTTTCCAGAGACTCGCATGAAGATCCCCAATGCCCTGCGCCCCGCCGCCATCGGCAAGTTCGCGCTGACGGCCGCCGTCGTGGCCGCCGCCGTCGCGGCCGGCTGGCAGCTCTGGGTGCATTACGAAATCGAACCCTGGACCCGCGACGGCCGCGTCAAGGCCTATGTGGTGCAGGTCGCGCCGGATGTGTCCGGCCTGGTCACCGACGTGCCGGTGCACGACAACCAGGACGTGAAGGCCGGCGACGTGCTGTTCGAAATCGACCGCGCCCGCTTCCAGCTCGCCTACGACCAGGCCCAGGCCTCGGTGCGCTCGCAGCAGGTGGCGCGTGAACAGGCGCTGCGCGATGCCAAGCGCAACCGCGCGCTGGGCCAGCTGGTCGCGGCGGAAGCCCTGGAACAGAGCCAGACCAAGCTGCAGCAGACCGAGGCCGCGCTGGCCCAGGCCGAGGTGCAGCTGAACAGCGCGCGCCTGAACCTGGAGCGCAGCCGCGTGCTGGCCGCCACCGACGGCCGTGTGACCAACCTGGACCTGCGCGCCGGCGCCTACGCCACCGCCGGCCGTGGCGTGATGGCGCTGGTCGATTCCGGCTCGTTCTACATCGAAGGCTATTTCGAGGAAACCAAGCTGCCCCGCATCCACGAAGGCGATCCCGTGACCGTGACCTTGATGGGCGACGACCGCCGCATCCACGGCCATGTGGAAAGCATCGCGCTGGGCATCGCCGACCGCGACCGCAGCACCGGCGCCAACCTGCTGCCCAACGTCAACCCCACCTTCAACTGGGTGCGGCTGGCGCAGCGCATCCCGGTGCGCGTGAAGATCGACCAGGTGCCCGAGGGCGTGCGCCTGGTGGCCGGCCAGACCGCCACCGTGTCCGTCAACCCGCCGGAGACTGCGCGGGAGGACGGCGCGCCGCGCCACTCCTGATCCCCGCTCACCCGCCCTCCGTCTCCACACGTCTTGCCGCAACCGTCATGAATACCCGCCATTTCCTTCCGCTGATGCTGACCGCCGCGCTGGCGGGCTGCGCCGCCGTGGGTCCGGACTACCGGACGCCCGCCGACGCCGCCGTCCAGCGACCGGACGCGCAGGCGCCCTTCCTGGAGTCGCATGAGGCGGCCTACCGGCAGGACGCGCCGCCCGGACGCTGGTGGCGGCTGTACGACGACCCGGCGCTGGACGGACTGGTGGAACAGGCGCTGGCCGCCAATACCGACCTGCGCGTGGCCGCCGCCAACCTTGAACGCGCGCAAGCCGCCACCCGCGAAGCCCAGGCCCAGCAGCAACCCAGCGTCGGCGTCAACGCCTCGCCCACCTTCGGCCACGTCTCCGGCCTGCAGGAGCTGCAGCCGGGCGTCGATCCCCCCAGCCGCTGGTCTTACTCGGCCGGCGCCAGCGTGTCGTACCAGCTGGACCTGTTCGGCCAGATCCGTCGCGCGGTGGAAGCCGCGAGCGGCGACGAACAGGCCGCCCGCGCCGCCTATGACGCGACCCGCGTCACTGTGGCCGCCGAGACCGCCCGCGCCTATGCCAACATGTGCGCCGCCGGCATGCAGCTGGCGTCTGCCCGGCATTCGCTCAAGGTGCAGACATCCTCGCTGGATGCCGTCGAGCGCCTGCAACGCGCCGGACGCGGCACCGCGCTGGACGTGACCCGCGCCCGCAGCCAGCTGCAACAGCTGCAGGCCAACCTGCCGCCGTTCCAGGCCCAGCAGCGCACCGCGCTGTACCGGCTGGCGGCGCTGACCGGCCGCACGCCGGCGCAAATCCCCGCCAGCCTGCTGCAATGCGCCACGGCGCCGCGCCTGACCCAAGCCATTCCGGTGGGCGACGGCGCCGCGCTGCTGCGCCGCCGTCCCGACATCCGCCAGGCCGAACGCAGCCTGGCCGCCGCCACCGCCCGCATCGGCGTGGCCACGGCCGACCTGTACCCCAAGATCTCGCTGGGCCTGTCCGGCGCGTCCGGCGGCCCCGCCGCCATGTTCGGCGACCGCGGCACCTTCAGCTGGAGCATCGGGCCGCTGATCTCCTGGACCATCCCCAACACCGGCGCCGCCCAGGCCCGCATCGCCCAGGCCGAGGCCGGCACCAAGGCCGCCGCCGCCCGCTTCGACGCCGCCGTGCTCAACGCGCTGCGCGAAACCGAAAGCGCGCTGACCGTCTATGCGCGCCAGCTCGACCGCGAAAGCGCGCTGCGCGCCGCGCGCGAGCAGAGCGCCCAGGCCGCCAGCCAGGCGCGCCAGCTGTTCCAGTACGGCAAGACCGACTACCTGACGGTGCTGGACGCCGAACGCACGCTGGCCGCCAACGAAAGCGCGCTGGCGGCGGCCCGGGCCGAACTCAGCGGCGACCAGATCGCGGTGTTCCTGGCGCTGGGCGGCGGCTGGGAGGACGGGGGCGAACCCGACCGCCGGCATTGAGTCCGCCGTCGACGCCGGCCGGTGCTAAGATCGGCCGGTTTCGCCTGATCCCGCCACCCGCTGGCGCCTCGTTGCAAGCGTTCCGACTCCATGGCCGTCCTGCCACGCTCCCGCTGTTCCCGGCTCCTGCCGCTCGCCTGCATTGCATTGCTGGGCGCCTGCTCCAGCACGCCCAAGCCGGCCAAGCCGCCGGAGCGCGTCACCGGCGCGGGCGGCAGCATGCTGCGCTACAGCTCCAAGCAGACCACGATCGAACTGACGCCGGCCGAGCGCGCCGCCGTCGATCAGGTGCGCGTGCGCGCCTATCCCGCGTCCGACGCCGCGCAACTGCGCGATGCCTGCGCGGCGGCCTTGCAGGCCGCCGGCTATGAACAGGTGGCCGGCGACGCCGCCACCGACATCGTCACCGGCGAACGCCACCAGAAGCTGGTCGGCCGCAGCCGCGAGGCGCTGCGCGGCCTGCTCAAGTCGCAGGGCCTGGCCTACGGCGCCAAGCCGGACCACCAGAGCACCTACGCCCAGCTTGTCATCCGCCGCGACGGCGTCCAGGCGCGCGTCTGGATCGGCCTGAACAGCACGATCTGGGACAGCAATGGCGACGCCAAGAGCCGCGTCGTCACCGACGCCGCCGCCTACCAGGACCTGTTCGCGCGCCTGGAGCAGGCGCTGAAGACGCCCGCGCGCTAGGCGCGCAGCCCAGGAAAACCCCAACTCCCCGCGGCCGCGGTTTGTATCGCAGGATACATCCGCGCCCCGCCCGCCCCTGCCAGACTAGCTCTCAACCAGGCCCGCGCATGCGCCGGCGTCCTGTCTTGTCCTCTACGGGAGCTATAGATGAGCAGATTCAAACCCTTGCTGGCCGGCCTCGCGTGCGCGGGCCTGTTCCTGGCCACGGCCGCGCAGGCCGACGACCGGCCCGAACTGCGGATCGGCGTGGTCAGCTCGGTCACGGGCGGCGCCTCGGCCATCGCCACCGGCGCGGTGGCCGCCATCAACCTGATGGAAGAGCGCACCGCCGCCGACGCCAGCCTGCCGTTCCGCGTCAGCTTCATCAAGTACGACGACGGCTCCGACCCGGCGCGCGCCGTCAACGCGACGCGCAAGCTGATCCAGGAGGACCGCGTCCACCTGGTCATCTGCTGCACCACCACGCCGGCCTCGCTGGCGGTGAACAAGGTGATCGAGGAAGAGCGCGTGCCCAACCTGTCGCTGGCCGCGGCGGCCTCGGTCATCGAGCCGGCCGACGCCCACCGGTTCACTTTCAAGACGCCGCTGACCGACCGCCTGATGATCGACCACACCGTCGACTACATGGTCAAGCAGGGCTGGAAGCAGGTGGCCTTCATGGGCCTGGAGGACTCCTACGGCGAAGGCGGCTGGGTCGAGTTCAAGCAGATCGCCACGCGCAAGGGCCTGGAGATCGTCGCCGCCGAGCGCTTCTCGCGCGGCGACACCAACTTCACGCCGCAGGCGCTGCGCGTGGCGCAGAAGAAACCCGACGCCGTCTATTTCCACGCCATCCCGCCTTCGTCGGCGCTGGCCACCGAAACGCTGCGCCGCGTCGGCTACAAGGGCCCGGTGCTGCATGGCGCCGGCTCGGCCACGCCGGCCTTCATGGCCGTCGGCAAGAAGGCGGTCGAAGGCGCGCTGGTCGGCACCTCGGCCCTGCCCGTGTATCGCCAGCTGCCCGACGACCATCCGCTCAAGCCCGGCATCGCCGCGTTCGTGCGGGCCTATGACGGTAAGTACGGCGCCGGCAAGACCGACATGTTCGCGGCCCAGGCCTACGACACGGTGCAGATCCCGCTGCTGGCCTATCGCCAGGTGGTTGCCGCCGGCAAGGCCGGCGACCTGACGCAGGCCCGGCTGGCGCTGCGCGACGCCATCGAGGCGACGCGCGAGTACCGAGGCGTCAACGGCCTGTTCAGCTACAGCCCGACCGACCACCTGGGCCTGGACCGGCGCAGCACCTTCCTGGTGACGGTCAAGGATGGCAAGTTCGAACTGCTGGGTGAGTAAGGATGGATCTCACCACTACCCTGTTCCTGGCGACGGACGGCCTGACCAACGGCGCGGTGTACACGCTGGTCGGCCTGAGCCTGGTGCTGGTCTACACCACCACGCGCGTGGTCAACATCGCGCAAGGCGAGTACGTGACCTTCGGCGCGCTGACGCTTGCCAGCTTCGTCGAAGGCACGCTGGCGCCCGTGGTCTACGTGGTGGCGGCGGGCGGCGCCGCCTGCCTGCTGCTGGACCTGCTGCGAGCCCGGGCCAACGGCCGCTCGCTGTTGCGCCCGCTGGCATCCTACCTGGCGGCGGGCGCGGCGCTGGCCGCGCTGGCGGCGCTGGCCTGGCGCGTGCCCTCGCCGCTGCTGCAGATGCTGGCCTCGCTGGCGCTGGTGGCCGCGCTCGGCCCCATCGTCTACCGGCTGACGGTCGAACCCAACCCCGCCAATTCGACGGTCGTGCTGGTGATCATCGGCGTGGGCGTGTCCATGATCATGCATCCGCTCGCGCTGCTGCTGTGGGGCGCCGATCCGCGCGCCGTGCCGCCCATCAGCGAGGCGCGCCTGGAACTGGCCGGCGTCGACATCGCGGCGCAATCGCTGTTCATCATGGCCTTCTCGCTGGCGGCCGCGCTGGCGCTGTACCTGTTTTTCCGCTGCACCCTGACCGGCAAGGCGCTGCGCGCGGCCTCGGTCAACCGGGAAGGCGCGCAGTACTGCGGCATCCCCGTGGTGATGGCGGGCCGGCTCAGCTATTTCCTGGCGGCCGCCCTGTCCGGCGCCAGCGGCATGCTGCTGGCCCCGCTGGTGACGGCGCACTACGAGATGGGCTTCGTCGTCGGGCTCAAGGGCTTCGTGGGCGCGGCGATGGGCGGGCTGGTGAACTACCCGCTGTCGGTGGCCGGCGTCTTCATCGTCGGCGTGCTGGAGTCCTTCGCCTCTTTCCTCAGCAGTTCCTACCGCGACGCGCTGGTGTTCGCGATGGTGATCCCCATCCTGCTCTGGCGCAACAGCCGCGCCGGCGCCGACCTGGACGAACATTGAACACGCGCAAGCGCTCCCGCCGATGAAACCCGAAAAACTGCTACTTCCCGGCGCGGCCCTCGCGGTCGCCGCGCTGATCGTGCTGCTGCCGACCTACTACGTGGGCCTGATGACGCTGGCCGGCACCAATGCCCTGGTCTGCCTGGGCCTGGCCTTCCTGCTGGCCGCCGGCCAGCTGTCGCTGGGCCACGCCGCCTTCCTGGGCGCCGGCGCCTATGCCTCGGCCATCCTGGCGCGCGACCATGGCGTGCCGCCGCTGCTGGCCATCGCGCTGGCCGTGGCCGCCTGCGCGGCGCTAGCCTACGTGATAGGCCGGCTCACGCTGCGCCTGCGCGGCCACTACCTGCCGCTGGCCACGCTGGCCTGGGGCATCGCCGCCTACGTCTGCTTCGTGGCGGCCATCGAGGTCACCGGCGGCGCCTCCGGCCTGTCCAACATCCCGCCGCTGCGCGTGCTGGGCATGGAGTTCGGCACCCGTGCCATGGGCGCGCTGGCCTGGGTCGCCGTGGGGCTGGCCTACATCGCCTACTGCCGGATCTATCGCGGCCGCATGGGCCGGGCCGCGCGCGCCATCAAGTCCAGCCCGACCATGGCGGCGGCCTTCGGCGTGGACGTGGCCGCCGCCAAGATCCGCATCTTCGTGCTGTCGGCCGCGCTGGCGGCGCTGGCGGGCGGGCTGTACGCCTTCTACATGAGCTTCCTGAGCCCGACCTCGTTCTCCATCGGCGTCTCGTTCAACCTGCTCATCATGGTCGTGCTGGGCGGCTGCCTGCATCCGCTGGGCCCCCTGCTGGGCGTGCTGGCCTACACCGCCATCGAGCTGGGCGCGCAGTACCTGATCGCCAACCTGCTGGGCATTCCCGGCCAGATGGAGACCATGCTGTTTGGCCTGATCCTGATCGTGGCGCTGCTGCGCTGGCCCAACGGGCTGCTGACCTGGGTGCGGCTGAAACCGCCGGCGCGGCCTGCTGCCGCCGGCGACGCCGACCCCGCGCCGCGCCCGGTCACGGCCGGCCAGCGCCTGAGCGTGGACGCCGTGCACAAGCGCTTCGGCGGGCTGCAGGCGCTCAAGGACGTGACGCTGGACATTCCGCCCGGACGCATCACCGGCCTGATCGGCCCGAACGGCGCCGGCAAGTCCACCCTGTTCAACGTGATGACCGCGGTGCTGCCGGCCAGCGGCGGACAGGTCTCGCTGGACGGCTCGGCGCTGCCGGCGCGCGCGCACGAAGTGGTGCGACGCGGCGTGGCGCGCAGCTTCCAGCATGTGCAGCTGGTGCCGGAACTGACGGTGCTGGACAACGTGCTGATCGGCGGCCACATCCAGGGCAAGGCCGGGCTGCTGTCGGCCGCGCTGGGCCTGGACCGGGCCGAGGAACGGCGCCTGGCGCGCGAGGCGCGCGCCGCGCTGGAGCTGGTCGGCCTGGCCGACGAGGCGCTGCGCCCGGCCGCCAGCCTGACGCTGGGCAGCCAGCGGCTGGTCGAGGTGGCGCGCGCCCTGATGGCGCGGCCGGGCGTGCTGCTGCTGGACGAGCCGGCGGCGGGCCTGCGCGGCCCGGAAAAAGCCGTGCTGGTGCAGCTGATGCGCAAACTGCGCGATGAACAAGGCATGGCCGTGCTGCTGGTCGAGCACGACATGGAGCTGGTCATGGGCTGCGTGGACTACCTGTTCGTCCTGAACTACGGCGCGCTGCTGGCGCAGGGCGAACGCCAGGAAGTGCAGCGCAACCCGGCCGTGGTGGCCGCCTATCTCGGAGCCGAGGCATGAACGCGATCGAAGTGAAGGACCTGGCGGTCAGCTACGGCCAGGTGGATGCGCTGCACGGCGTCAGTTTCAACGTGCCGCAGGGCACGCTGGTGTCGCTGATCGGCGCCAACGGCGCCGGCAAGACCACCCTGCTCAAGGCGCTGATGGGCGCCCTGCCCGCGCGCGCCGGCCAGGTGCTGCTGCAGGGCCAGGCCCTGGGCAACACGCCGGTCGAAGAGCGCGTGCGGCGCGGCATGTGCCTGGTGCCGGAGAAGCGCTCGCTGTTCGCCTCGATGAAGGTCGAGGACAACCTGCGCCTGGGCGCCTACGCCTTCCGCCGCCGCACCGATTTCGCGCGCGAGCTGGAACGCGTCTACGCGCTGTTCCCGGTACTGGCGCAGCGCCGCGAGCAGTTGGCCGGCACCCTGTCCGGCGGCGAGCAGCAGATGGTCGCCATAGGCCGCGCCCTGATCGCCCATCCGCGCGTGCTGCTGCTGGACGAGCCGTCCATCGGCCTGGCGCCTCTGATCGTGCAGCAGATCATGGACGTGGTGGTGGACCTGCGCCGGCGCGAGGGGCTGACCGTGATCCTGGTCGAGCAGAACGCGCGCATCGCGCTCAAGAGCGCCGACCTGGCCTACCTGATCGAGCTGGGCCGCATCGTCAAGCAAGGCAGTGGCGCCGAACTGGCGCAGGACCCCGACCTGCTGGCCAGCTATCTCGGCGCCTGCGCCGCCTGAGGCAATTCCGAACCCGGAGACTGATCATGTTGCATCAAACCCCTTGGCCACGCCTGCGCGAACTGTACCGCCTGGGCGAGGTCTCGCCCGTGGACGTGGCCCGCAGCGCGCTGGAGCATGCCGAACGCGCCGAGCCGATCATCAACGCCTTCGCGCTGCTGGACCGCGCCGGCGCGCTGGCCGGCGCGCGGGAATCCGAGGAACGCTGGCGCCAGGGCGCCGCGTTGAGTCCGCTGGACGGCATGCCGGTGGCCATCAAGGAATTCGCCGCCGTGCGCGGCTGGCCCACGCGGCGCGGCTCGGCGCTCACGTCGGCCGAGCCGGCGGCGGCCCATACCGTGTTCGTGCAGCGTCTGGCCGACGCCGGCGCCGTGCTGCTGGGCAAGACGCGCGCACCGGAATTCAACTGGAAAGGCATCACCGACAGCCCGGCCTTCGGCATCACCCGCAATCCGTGGAACCCGTCGCTCACGCCCGGCGGCAGCAGCGGCGGCTGCGCGGCGGCCGTGGCCGCCGGCGTCGTGCGCCTGTCCATGGGCAGCGACGCGGGCGGCTCGATCCGCATTCCGGCCGCCTTCACCGGCACCATCGGCCTGAAGCCCACGCACGGGCGCATCCCCCTGTCCCCCCTGCCCAGCGCCTTCGCGAACATCGTGCACACCGGCCCCATCGCCGCCGGCATGGACGAACTGCAGGAAGCCTACCTGGCCGCGCGCGGCGCCTCGCCGCTGGACTGGACCTCCAACCTGGGCGAGGACGGCGGCGCCGACGCCCCGGCGGTCCGCCCCCGCATCGGCCTGCTGTCGCCCCGGCGCTGGGGCCCGCGCAGCGCCGCGCCGGTGCGCGCCGCTCTGGACGAAACGCTGGCCGCGCTGCGCGCCGACGGTTTCGACGTGACCGAAGTCGACTACGACATCGAGGCAGCCTCGCAGGTCGGCCAGGACCTGTACCGGCTGGGCTGCGCGGCCGCCGTGCGCGCCATCGCGCCCGAGCTGCATGGCCGGCTCGATCCCGGGCTGCTGGCCTTCGTGCAAGGCGTGGACGACTGGCCGATCTCGCGCTATCACGCGATCTGCCAGCAGCGCGACCGCTACGCCAACGAGCTGGCCGCGCTGCACGCGCGCGTCGACCTGCTGCTGCTGCCCACCGTGCCGCTATGCGCCTTCGAGGCCGGACGCGACGTGCCGCAGGACCAGCCGGGCGCGGACTGGATGTCCTGGAATCCCTACACGCCCGCGTTCAACAGCGCGCAGGTCCCGGCCCTGTCCTATCCGGTCTGGGCGCAAGGCGCCGCGTTGCCGGCCGGCGTGCAATGGGTCGCGCCCAAGTACCGCGAGGACCGCCTGCTGGCGATGGGCCGCTGGATGGAAACGCGCTTTCCCGTGCGCATCGCGCCGGAGCAGGAGTAAGCCATGCCCCGCATGTATCCCGCGATACAGACGCCGCGCGGCCCCGGCGCACAGAATGTCATCAACATGAATCGGGCCGCGACGCGCGCCCCGGACGGAGACAGGAAATGATCGACTACACGCCGGGCAAGCCCGACTTCAACATCCTGCGGCTGGGCCATATCGAGTACCTGGTCTCGGACCTGGCCCGCGCCCGCGACTTCTACGTGGACGTGGTGGGCCTGTTCGAGACCGAGTCCGACGCCGACCACGTCTACCTGCGCGCCATCGAGGACCGCGAGCATCACAGCGTGGTGCTGACGCGCTCGCCCTCTCCCGGCATCGGCCATTTCAGCTTCCGCGCTTCCTGCGAGGAAGACCTGGACCGCCTGGCGCACAAGTTCGCCGGCCTGGGCCTGCCCATGCGCTGGCTCGAAGCCGGCGAGGAACGCGGCCAAGGCCGCGCGCTGCGCGTGCAGGACCCGTTCGGCTTCCAGGTCGAGTACTACGCGCACATGGAACAGGCGCCCTGGCTGCTGCAGCAATACCATCTGCACCGCCACGGCTGCCCCACCCGGCTCGATCACCTGAACGTGCTGATGCCCGACGCGCAGGCGGGCTTCGACTGGTACACGCGCGAGCTGGGCTTCTACTGCTCCGAATTCACCGCCTCGGCCCCGCCCGAGGAACGCGTGTGGGCGAGCTGGCTGTACCGCAAGGCCACCATCCACGACATCGCCGTGATGACGGGCAAGGGCCCGAGCGTGCACCACGCCGGCTTCTCGCTGATGGAGCCCATGGGCGTGATCCGCGCCTGCGACGCGCTGGCCGCCGCCGGCTACGCCGACAACATCGAGCGCGGCCCGGCCCGCCACGGCATTTCCAACGCGCTGTTCGTCTATGTGCGCGACCCCGATGGCAACCGCTTCGAGCTCTACACCGGCGACTACCTGACGGTGGACCGCGACCAGGCGCCCAAGCGCTGGGAACTGGACAACCCGCGCCGCCAGAGCCTGTGGGGCCCGCCGCCGCCGCGCCGCTGGTACGAGGAATCCATGACCGTGGCCGCGCTGGCCGACGGCAGCCCGCAGCCGGTGTCCGACCCGATCACCCGCGCCATCCCCACCTATATCGACTGACCCGCTCCGCACGCAGGATTTTCGCCATGAACCGACACGTCATCGTCCCGCCCACCGGCCTGCTGCCGCACCGGCCGTACTCGCCCGCCATCCAGGTCGACCAACTGCTGTTCGTCTCGGGCCATACCGGCTCCGATCCCGTCACGCGCGCCTTCTCGGACGACATCACCGAGCAGACCGAGCTGGCCTTCCGCAACATTCAGTCAGTAATCGAGGCCGCCGGCGGCCGCATGGCCGACGTGGCCAAGGCCACCATCTTCATGACCGACATGGACGCCGACTTCCAGGCCATGAACGCGGTGTTCAAGCGCGTCTTCCCCGACCAGCCGCCGGCTCGCTCCACCGTGGGCGTGGCGCACCTGGCGCGGCCCGGCCTGAAGGTCGAGATCGAAGTCGTGGCCGTGCTCGGCTCGGCCGGCTGACGCGCGTCCCGGGGAAGCCGCCATGGAAAAACAGCTCATCGGCCGCGATGCCGGCCTGCCTCACTCGCCCGCCGTGGCCTGGCGCGACCTGGTGTTCGTCTCGGGCCAGGTCGGGTTCCTGCCCGGCACCCGCGAATTCGAGCCCGGCATCGAGGCGCAGACGCGCCAGGCGCTGCAGAACGTGCTGGACCTGCTGGCCGCGTCCGGCTGCGAGGCCGACGGCGTGTTGCAGATGACCGTGCACATGACCGACATGATCGGCGAGTTCGCCGCCATGAACGCGGTGTTCCGCGAGTTCTTCCCCGACCGTCCGCCCAGCCGCACGACGGTCGGCATCTCCCACCTGGGCCGGCCCGGCCTGAAGATCGAGATCGACGCCATCGCCGCGCGCGGCGCCTGAGCTTGCCGATCCCTCTCCTCATTCCTCCCGAACAAGAGAACGCAGTGATGATCCCTCACCTGATCGACGGCAAGCCCGTCGAAAGCCTGTCCGTGCTGGAAAACATCAATCCCGCCACCGGCGAGGTGCTGGCCGAAGTCGCCCTGGGCGGCGAACGCGAAGTCGCCCTGGCCGTGGCCGCCGCCAAGGAAGCCTTCCCCAAGTGGGCCGGCCTGCCGGCCAAGGAGCGCGCCCGCATCATGCGCCGCCTGGGCGACCTGATCGAGCGCCACGTGCCCGAGCTGGCCGAGCTGGAGACCGACGACACCGGCCTGCCCATCCACCAGACCTCGAAGCAGCTGATCCCGCGCGCCAGCGAGAACTTCTATTTCTTTTCCGAAGTCGCCACGCGCATCAACGGCCAGACCTTCCCGGTCGATTCGGCCATGCTCAACTACACGCTGCTGCAGCCGGTGGGCGTGTGCGGGCTGATCTCGCCCTGGAACGTGCCGCTGATGACGGCCACCTGGAAGGTGGCGCCCTGCCTGGCGCTGGGCAATACCGCGGTGCTGAAGATGTCGGAGCTGTCGCCCATGACCGCCGACCGGCTCGGCCGGCTGGCGCTGGAGGCCGGCGTGCCCAAGGGCGTGCTCAACATCGTGCACGGCCGTGGCTCGGAAGCCGGCGACGCGCTGGTGCGCCATCCCGACGTGCGCACCATTTCCTTCACCGGCGGCACCGCCACCGGCCAGCGCATCGCCGAGCGCGCCGGCATCAAGCGGCTGTCGATGGAGCTGGGCGGCAAGTCGCCCGTGCTGGTGTTCGAGGACGCCGACCAGCAGCGCGCGCTGGACGCGGCGCTGTTCACCATCTTCTCGATCAACGGCGAACGCTGCACCGCCGGCTCGCGCGTCTTCGTGCAGCGCTCGATCTACGACCGCTTCGCGCGCGAGTTCGCCGAGCGCGCGGCGCGCCTGATCGTGGGCGACCCGCGCGACCCGGACACCAATGTGGGCTCGATGATCACGCGCCAGCATTGGGAAAAGGTCACCGGCTACATCGAGATCGGCCGCCGCGAAGGCGCCGTGGTGGCGGCCGGCGGCGGCGTGCCGGCCGGGCTGCCGGCGCGCGTGGCCAAGGGCAACTTCGTGCAGCCCACCGTGCTCACCGGCGTGGACAACCGCATGCGCGTGGCGCAGGAAGAGATTTTCGGCCCCGTGGTCTGCCTGATCCCCTTCGACGACGAGGACGAGGGCCTGCGGCTGGCCAACGACAGCCGCTACGGGCTGGCGTCCTACGTCTGGACCCAGGACGTGGGCAAGGCCCACCGGCTGGCGCGCGGCATCGAGGCCGGCATGGTCTTCGTCAACAGCCAGAACGTGCGCGACCTGCGCCAGCCCTTCGGCGGCATCAAGGACTCGGGCGTGGGCCGCGAGGGCGGCGACGCCAGCCTGGAGACCTTCTGCGAGATGAAGAACGTCTGCATCTCGATGGGCAGCCACCCCATCCCGCGCTGGGGCGTGTGAAGCCCGGGGCGGCCCGCCCCAACCCTGCCGGACCCGGCCGCGCGCGGCCGGGCCGCTCCTGGCCAACCGTATAATCCGGAGGCATACAAGAACGACAAACACACACCAAGGGAAAACGTGGCCAAACAAGCGAATGGCCCGGCGCGTCACGTCGCCGTCGAGACCTGGCTGCCCCAAGGCGAACAGGCCGCCTACCTGCGCTCGTTGAGCCATCTGGGCCAGCCCGTCACGCTGCCCAGCGGCGCCAGCCTCTTCAACCAGGGCCAGATCGACGACCTGTTCTACGTAATTGTGACCGGCAAGGTCCATGTCCACATGCTCAGCGAGGACGGCCATGAGTCCATCCTCAACATCATGGGGCCGGGCAGCCTGATCGGCGAGGCCGCCGCTTTTCTCAAGCAGCCGCGCTACTCCAGCGCGCGCGCCATCGAGGACAGCTCCCTGCTGCGCTTCGAGACCGGACGCATCCCCGACCTGGTGCGGCAGGACCCTGATTTCGCGCTGGCCCTGATCTACCTGCTGAGCGTCAAGCAGCGCCAGATGGTGGCGCGCCTGCGCCAGGCCACCTTCGACTCGCCCGAGCAGCGCGTGATCCGCTTCCTGGACCAGTTCCGCCAGACCCACCAGGACGCCTGCGCCGAGGGCGCGCCCATCACGGTCAACCTGACGCATGAGCAGATCGGCAGCCTGGTGGACCTGTCCCGCGTCACGGTCACGCGCGTGCTGAACCGCCTCAAGCGCGACGGGCTGCTCGACCTGGACGGCAAGAAGATCATGCTGGCCGAGGGTTTCTCGGAGCGCGTGCGCGGCGAATACGCGCCCTGACGGACCGGCCGGCTCCCGGGCAGGCCGGCCCGCGCCGGTTCAATGCACGGTGGTGCCGTCCGGCGGGCTCTGGTCCAGCCCCAGCGCCGCTTCCCAGCTGCGCAGCGGCACGCAGGTCTGCAGGCGCACGATGGCGCGCTGGATCAGCGCCGGATGCAGCTCGTGCCCCAGGCCAGTGGCCACGTCGATGGTGGAATCGCCATGCAGCTCGTCCAGCCTGGTCTGCGCCGCCTGGATGAGCGCCACGTCCATGACCGGATCGGCCGAGCCATGCAGCAGGTGCAGCGTGGTGTAGCGCGGCGCGGTCTTGGGCAGTTCGGCGTAGCGCCCCGAGAACGCCATCACGCGGCCGGCCATGCCGTCATGCGCCTGCACCAGCTCCAGCGCTATGATGGCGCCCTGCGAGAAGCCGGCCAGGGCCGTGTCCGATTGCAGCAGGCCGAAGCGCTGCTGTGCCTGCTGCACATACGCGGCCAGCGCCGGCAGCGCCGCCGCCACCCGCGCGGGGCGGTTTTCCTCGGTCACGCCGCGCACCGAGAACCACTGGCGGCCGGCGCCGCCGCCATCGAAGGGCTCGAAGCCTTCCGGGATCAGCACCGCCGCCGTGGGAAAGGCGGCGCGCACCGCCTCGGCCAGCGGCAGCAGGCTGTCCGGCGTGCCGCCGACCCCGTGCAGCAGGATGAACAGCTGGCGCACGTCCATGCCCGGCTCGGGCAGAAATTCGATTTGAGGGGAATTGGCCATCATGCTGCTCCTGCTGGCGTGGGCGCGCGGCCGCGCCCGGAAATTCCGGACATTGTAAAATGCTCGGCTTTGCCGTCCAGCCCGGCGCCCGCGCCGCCTGGCGCGGCGCCCGTCCCTGACGCCAAGCGGCCTGGACTTTCAAGGCCCCGGACTACAGTTCCCGCCCCCCCTGGGCGAGGCGGAACCGGCCACTGTCCGGCATCCACCCGATACGGCCCCTTGCAACAAATACCCCTGGCATTCCAACAATGACGACACCGACGACAGATTCGGGGACCCCTGCGGGCAGCGCGAATCAGCTGCAGCGCGTGCTCAAGGCGCGCCACCTGACCATGATCGCGCTTGGCGGCGCCATCGGCACGGGCCTGTTCATCGCCTCCGGCGCGGCGATCGCCGAGGCCGGCCCCGGCGGCGCGCTGCTGGTCTACCTGGTGATCGGCCTGATGGTCTATTTCATCATGACCAGCCTGGGCGAACTGGCCACCTTCATGCCGGTGTCCGGCTCCTTCTGCACCTATGCCTCGCGCTACGTGGATCCGGGCTTCGGCTTCGCGCTGGGCTGGACCTTCTGGTTCAGCTGGGCCACCGTGGTGGCCGTGGACGTGGTGGCGGCGCAGCTGGTCATGGCCTACTGGTTCCCGGATTCGCCCGGATGGGTCTGGAGCGTGGCCTTCCTGGCGCTGACCTTCGGCCTGAACGCCTTCTCGGCGCGCGGCTTCGGCGAATCCGAATACTGGTTCGCGCTGATCAAGGTCATCGCCGTGCTGTGCTTCATCGTCGTGGGCCTGGGCATGCTGGTCGGCATCATCCACAGCGGCGACCAGGTCGGCCTGGTCAACTGGAGCGTGGGCGACGCGCCCTTCGTCGGCAACTTCGCCACCTGGGTGGGCGTGGCCATGGTGGTGGCCTATTCGTTCCAGGGCACCGAGCTGGTCGGCGTGGCCGCCGGCGAATCCGAGAACCCGCGCCGCAACGTGCCGCGCGCCATCAACCACGTGTTCTGGCGCATCCTGCTGTTCTACGTGCTGGCCATCCTGATCATCGGCCTGCTCATTCCCTATACCGATCCGCAGCTGCTGCGCAACGAGGTCGGCGACATCGCCGTCAGCCCGTTCACGCTGGTGTTCCAGCACGCCGGCCTGCTGTCGGCGGCGACGGTCATGAACGCGGTCATCCTGACCTCGGTGCTGTCGGCCGGCAACTCCGGCATGTACGCCGCCACGCGCATGCTGTTCAACATGGCCGTGGACGGCCAGGCGCCCGCCTTCTTCAAGCGCCTGACGCGCGGCGGCGTGCCGCTGCGCGCGCTGCTGGCCACCACCGTGCTGGCCTGCCTGTGCATGTTCAGCGTGGTCTACAGCCCCAAGGCGGTCTACATCTGGCTGCTGAACTTCGCCGGCATGACCGAGTTCATCGTCTGGCTCAGCATCGCGGTCAGCCACTACCGCTTCCGCCAGGGCTATGTGAAACAGGGCTACGACACCGCCGACCTGCCCTACAAGGCCGGACTGTTCCCCTTCGGCCCGCTGCTGGCCTTCGTGCTGTGCCTGCTGGTGACGCTGGGCCAGAACTACCAGGCCTTCCTGGAACAACGCATCGACTGGATCGGCGTGATCTCCACCTATCTGGCGATCCCGCTGTTCCTGGCCTTCTGGATCGGCCACCGGCTGCTGCGCAAGTCGCGCTGGATTCCCTACGCCGACATGCGCTACTACGGCGTGGACGCCAACGGCGCGCCGCCGCCCGCCGCGCGTTCCTGACGCGTGCGCGGCCGCCCGGCATGCCGGGCGGGCCACCCTCTACTGCCGCAGTGCGCCGGCCAGCAGCCGCACTTCCTCCAGCGCGCCGGGCACGCCGCGCTCGGCCAGCACCTCGGCCAGCCGGGAACCGACCGCCACCAGATCGGCATGCCTGCCCACCACCCTGGCCTGCTCCGGCGTGCGCACGCCGAAACCCGCCGCCACCGGCAAGCCCGTATGCGCGCGCACCTTGGCCAGCGCCTGGGCGATGCGGTCCTCGTCCGGCAGCTCGGCCCCGGTCGTGCCGGCCAGCATGATGTGATAGACGAAGCCGCCCGCGTCGCGCAGCGTGTCGGCCAGCCGGGCGTCCTCGGAGGTCGGCGCCGACATGCGGATCAGGTGCATCCCGTGCTCGCGCAATTGCCGGTCGATCTCGCCCGCATGTTCCAGCGGCAGGTCGACCAGGATCAGCCCGTCCACCCCCGCCTCGCCCGCATCCCGGGCGAAGGCCGCGACGCCATGGCGCAGGATGGGATTGAGATAGCCCATCAGCACCACCGGCGTCCGGCTCTCCGTCTCGCGCAGGGCGCGCACCAGGGCCAGCGTGCGCTTCAAGGTCTGCCCGCCGGCCAGCGCGCGCGCATTGGCCTGCTGCAGGATCGGGCCGTCGGCCACCGGATCGCTGAACGGCATGCCCAGCTCGATCACGTCCGCGCCCGCCGCCGGCAGGCCGCGCAGCAGCGCCAGCGAAGCTTCGGGATCGGGGTCGCCCGCCGCGAAATAGGCGGCCAGGCCGCTGCGTCCCGCGCGGCGCAGCGCGCCAAGGGTATGGTCAAGCCGGTTCATGTGCTGCCTCGCCATATTGGGTAACGGTGTCCAGGTCCTTGTCGCCGCGCCCGCTCAGGCACACGATCAAGATGTCGTCGGGCCGCATGCGGGGCGCGAGTTCGCGCGCATGGGCCAGCGCATGGGCGCTTTCCAGCGCCGGCAGGATGCCCTGCCGGCGGGTCAGCCAGTGGAAGGCCGCCACGGCCTGCGCGTCGGTCACGGAGACATAGTCCACGCGCTTGCGGTCGTGCAGCAGCGCATGCTCCGGCCCCACGCCCGGATAGTCCAGGCCCGCCGAGATCGAATGCGCGTTGATGATCTGGCCGTCCTCGTCCTGCAGGTAATAGCTGTGGCAGCCGTGCAGCACGCCTGGGCCACCGGCCCCCAGGCTGGCCGCGTGGGCGCCGCTGGCCAGGCCCAGCCCGCCCGCTTCCACGCCTATCATCCGCACGCTCGCGTCGCCCAAGAAGGGATAGAAGAAGCCCAGCGCGTTCGAACCGCCGCCGACGCAGGCGACCATGGCGTCGGGCAGGCGCCCGGTCCGCGCCAGGATCTGCTCGCGCGTCTCGTCGCCGATCACGCGCTGGAACTCGCGCACCAGCCAGGGATAGGGATGCGGGCCCGCGCCGGTGCCCAGCAGGTAGTACGTGTCGGCGACGTTGGCGATCCAGTCGCGCAGCGCCTCGTTCATCGCGTCCTTCAGCGTCGCGGTGCCGGTATGCACGGCGCGCACCTGCGCGCCCAGCATGCGCATGCGGCGCACATTGACGGACTGCCGCGCCATGTCCTGCGCGCCCATGTAGACCACGCATTGCAGGCCGTACAGCGCGCACACGGTCGCGGTGGCCACGCCATGCTGGCCCGCGCCGGTCTCGGCGATGATGCGGCGCTTGCCCATGCGGCGCGCCAGCAGGATCTGGCCCAGGCAGTTGTTGATCTTGTGGGCGCCGGTGTGATTCAGGTCCTCTCGCTTCAGGTAGATGCGCGCCCCGCCCAGTTCGTCGGAAATGCCCTCGGCCAGGAACAGCGGGCTGGGCCGGCCCACGTAGTCGGCCAGCATGGCGCGGAAGGACCGCCAGAAGTCCGGATCCTCGCGCAGCGCGCGGAAGGCGCGTTCCAGTTCATCGAGGGCGGGGATGAGGGTTTCGGGCATGTAGCGCCCGCCATATGGCCCGAATTGGCCATGGCGGTCGGGAATGTCCGGATGGGAAGCTGGCTGCATGAGTCACGGATTCCATTTGCGGTGCTGGCCCGGACAAGCCGGGATTTCCGTTTATGCTAGCTTTCATCAAACCAGTTTTAAATCAATGATTTGTTTATCATCTCTGTTAGCTGAACTAACAACCTGATCATGAGACGCCTGCCCTCCCTGAACGCGCTGCGCTTCTTCGACAGCGCCGCCCGCCAGCTGAGCTTCAGCCTGGCCGCCAAGGAACTGTGCGTGACGCACAGCGCCGTCAGCCAGCAGATCCGGCAGCTGGAGCAATGGTTCGACTGCCCGCTGTTCGAGCGCCGCGCCGGCGGCGTCCAGCTGACCGCCGCCGGCCTGGACCTGCAGCGCGCCGCCGAGGACGCCTTCGACCTGCTGGAGCGCCGCTGCGAGGCGCTCAGGCGCAACACCCAGCCGTCCGAGCTGGCCGTGGGCGCGCCGGCCAGTTTCCTGTCCAACTGGCTCATCCCCCGGCTGGAGCGTTTCGAGGCCGCGCATCCCGACATCCGCATCCGCCTGCAGACCGCGGCGGACGCCGCCCTGCTGAACACCCGGCGCGTCGATGCGCTGATCCTGGCCGGCCGCGACTGGCCGCGCGAGTGGGCCGTGACGCCGCTGCTGGCCGAGGCCACCGGGCCGGTCTGCGCGCCGGCCTGGGCCGCGCGCCTGACGCGTCCGGCCGACGTGCTGGACGCGCCGCTGTTGCACACCAGCTCGCGGCCCGAGGCCTGGCAGGACTGGGCCGGACGCGTCGGCGTGAAGCTGGCCCCGCGCCAGCCCGGCCGCGAATTCGATCATCTGGGGCATATGCTGGAAGCGGCCGCCGCCGGCCTGGGCGTGGCCATCGCGCCGGCCGTGCTGGCCGAAGCCGAGCTGCATCGCGGCCGGCTGGCCGCGCCGCTGGGCTTCGTCGACAGCGGGGCCGCCTTCAGCCTGTGCACGCT
>NZ_JCBANG010000080.1:0-32168 GCF_059760905.1 Achromobacter sp. 1011811831 | reverse complement strand
CGTCTCGTGGGCTCGGAGATGTGGATAGGAGACAGGGCCGGCCCCGCATGACCTGGCGCAAGCCGGCGCGGGGGATTCCCGCGCGAACGGCGTCATGCCCCACAAGAATGTCGACAAAACGCCGCCCATCGGGACTTTCCCTGCCCCTGTCGTTCGCCCGCATGCAGGCCGCCATGCCCGCGCTAGACTGCCATTCCCCATCCCGAGGAGCACTCGCATGAACCTGCCTGCCCGTGTCGTGGATCTGCACACCCATCTGTTCAATGCCCGCTACATGCCGCTGGAAAGCGTGATCGCCAGCGCCATGAACAAGGAGGAAAGCAAGCTCGCGGACTACGTCGCGAAGCTGCTGTACACGCTGGCGGGTTCATCCTATGCGGACGCCCAGGACCTGGGCGCGCAGAAGCACCTGCAGGTCGCGTCCGAGGACGAGTTCTATCTGGAGCGGATCTGGGAGATCACCCGCGGCGGACTGATGCAGGAAGTCCCCGCCGCCACGCTCGCCAAGCATGGCCCGGCCGACGTGCTGAACCAGCCCTGGAACGCGCAGCCGCTGGAGCCGGTGGCGTCGTCGGAGTTGATGGAGATCATCGAGCAGCTGTCGAACATCGACTACGCCGCCGAGGGCTGGGTCGAGCCCGATCCCTCGCCGCTGCACCAGCCCGCCGTCCCGTACAAGCAGCTGGCGGCCGCGCCGATGTTCGTCGACGTGCTGGACTGGGCCCGGCGCGTAGTTCGCAAGGCGCTGCGCGCGGCCACGGACCTGATGGACAAGTTCGCCTGGGGCAGCCACGTCGAGAACTACCTGGAGTTCTTCCTGACCATGCTGAAGTCGGAGAAGGCCGTGCTCAAGCAGCTGCTGTCCAGCTACGACAAGCTCGGCGCGGGCAACATCCAGGTGCTGCACATGATGATGGATATGCAGCTGGCCTATCCGGTGCCCAAGCCGCCGCGCTACCCCTTCCCCGAACAGCTGCGGAAGATGGAGCAGCTCAAGCAGGACAACCCGCAATCGATGTTCGGCTTTTCCGCCTTCGATCCCCGGCGCGACAATTGGCGGCAACTGGCCGACACCGCGATCGCGCACGGCTTCCTGGGCTTCAAGTTCTATCCGGCGCTGGGCTACCTGCCCATCGGCAACGCCGACCCCGTGCTGGAGAGCCGGGTGGCGGCGTTCTTCGACTACTGCATCGCCGGCGACATTCCTGTGTTCGTGCATTGCACGCCCATCGGCTTCCAGACGAAGGAAAAGAAAGGCCTGAACGCTCATCCGAAGCACTGGCGCGCACTGCTCGAACACGAGCGCTGGCGCGATCTGCGGCTCTGCCTGGGCCATGCCGGCGGCGGCCGTGCCAGCAACCAGGGCGTTTCCTCAGCCGGCTGGATGGCCGACAGCGACGCCGAGTGGTGCGACGCCGACAACTTCGCCCGCATCGTCGCCGACCTGTGCGCGACCTACCCGAACGTGTATTGCGAACTGGGCTACATCACCGAGCTGCTGGACGACAAGGACGCGCGCGAACTGCTGGTCGCCAACATCGAGCGCGCGCGCGCCGAGGCCCAGCAGAACGGCCGCCCCCACGACTTCCTGGACAAGGTCGCCTACGGCTCGGACTGGCACATGCCCAGCATGGTCGACAACACGGCGCGCTACCTGGACGTGTTCGTCGACATCATGAACCGGCCCGCCTATGCCGCGCATCGCGATCTCTTCTTCCACGACACGGCGATGGCGTACCTGAAGCGCTGAGCCGGAGCCCCGGACGCCAGCGCCGCCGGATCCGCTCTCAGGCCTTTCCGGCGGCGGGCGCCGGCCGCGACGCGATCCATCCGGCGCAGGCCGCCATGCCCAGGGCCACGCCCAGGTCCAACATCCAGGACGGATGCGCGCCCCAGGCGAACAGCGCGTAGCCCAGCGCCATGCCGCCGACGGCATAGGTCTTGCCCTTGCGGCTGATCGCGCCCTGCTCGCGCCACTGGCGCAAAGGCGCACCGAAGCGCGGGTGCGTGAGCAGCCAGGCTTCCATGCGCGGCGACGAGCGCGTGAAGCAGGCCACCGCCAGGATCAGGAAGATGGTGGTCGGCATCACCGGCAGCATCGCGCCGATGATGCCCAGCGCCACCATCAGCCAGCCCAGCGCGGCCCAGGCGGCGCGCGCCAGCCGGCCCGGCTTCGCGGCGGGCCGCCGCCCTGCTTCTGGCGACGCCCGATCCGCGCCGGCCGAAGGTTCTTCCATCACGCCAGTTCCTGCTCGACATAGCCGCGCACGGCCACGAACGCCGCGCGGGCGCTGGACACGACTTCGCCCTCCTGCTCCGGCGCCAGCGGCACCGCGTCCAGCGCCGCCGCGAAGTCGCGCCAGTGCTGCGCCACGCCTTCCGGATGCGCGGCCAGGTGGCGCGCGCCGAAGTCGCGGTCCAGGCCCAGCTTGCCGGCCAGCTTGTAGAGCACGGCCGCGCCCAGCGTCGAGCCTTCCGCCACGTACAGCCAGCCCAGCGCGCCGGGCACGGCCATGCCGGCATCGGCCGCCGGCAGAGCCTCGGCCGGCGGCGCCATGCCCAGGTCGGCCAGGTCCCGCGTCACCAGACCCAGCCGGCGCCGCGCCGGCATGTCCGGCAGCAGCGCCGCCAGATCGGCGCGCGCATAGAGCGCGTCCACATCGCGCAGGAAGCGGTACTGCACGCGCAAGAAGCCCGCGTAGCGCTCGCGACTTGCGAAGATCCGCGCGCCCATGATGCGGCTGTCCAGCGAATCATGGGTGGACGTGGTGCTGGCCTTCAGGCGGCGGGCGCGGCCCGCGTCGGCGTGGGGCGATAGATTGGTCATGGTGCATCCTCGCAGGCAGAGGGGGGTGGGGTCGGCGGCGGCCGGGGGACAAGCGTGGCGGGCGTCATGGTCAGAACCTGGTCTGCATGCCCAGGAATACGGTGCGCCCGGGCGCCGGCATGAAGCTCTGCGCCAGCGGGTCCAGGTAATAGCGGTTGGTCAGGTTCTGCACGGCCAGGTTCACGTCGGTGTGCTCGCGCAGTTTGTAGTTCAGGAACAGGTCGTACAGCGCGACCGAGTGGTACACCTGCTGCGGCGTGGTGGCTCCCACCTGCCAGGGCTTGTCGGCCTTGGCGGTCGGACCCGAGGTATAGGTCACGCGCCCCCCCACCGTCAGCGTCTCGTCGAAGAAGCGCAGGCCGGCCGTCAGGTTCAGCGCCAACCGGGGCGGATTCTGCGTGTTGGTGTACGACCCCATGAAGCTGCCCGGCGTGCAGTTGGGCGTGCCCTGGGTGGGCTGGTAACGGTTCGCGGCGGCGCGCAGCTTGGCGGCGAAGGCCGAATCGCAGGTCTCGGTCTTCAGGTAATAGGTGGCCGACAGATCGGCGAACACGCGGCCGGCATCGTAGTGCGACTGCAGTTCCAGGCCGCTGGTCTTGTAGCTGTCGGTATTGGAAAAGCGCATCAGGCCCATCAGGCCCGGGCTGGGATCGTAGTAGCGGGTGATGTAATTCTTGATGTTGTTGTTGAAGTACGCCACCTTCAGGCCGGCCGTGTCGCGGTCGGTGAACACGCCCTGGCGCAGCGTACTGGCGCCGACTTCCCAGCTGCTGGAGCGTTCCGGCTTGAGGCTCTTGCCCGGGTCCACCTGCAAGGTGCCGCGACTGGTCTCGAACAGCGAAGGCATGCGCAAGCCCTGCGTATACGAGGCGTAGACAAAGGTGTCCGGGATCAGCTCGAAATTGAAGCCCACCGACGGCGAGAAGCCGCCGCCGCTGCTGCGCTGCCTGCCCTCGTAGCGGTAGCCCTGGACCATGTTGACGACCCGTTCGTTCTGAACCCTGACGCCGGTCGCGCCGTAGTCGTTGTAGTTGATGCCCTCGAAGGGATAGTTGGTGTTCTTGAAGACGATGCCGTTGTTCAACCGGGGATCCGTCGCCGCCGTGTACCGCCCATTCTTGTCCGGATACCAGGCCATGTTGCCGTATTCGCGCGGCTTGGTCACCATGATGAAACGCATGGCGCGGTCCTCGCGCTGGGCGATGGCGCGGGTGCCGTTGTCCTCGACGCTGAAATGCGTGTAGCGGCCGCCGGTCCACAGCGTCAGCTTGTCCATCGGCTTGTATTCCAGCTTGCCGTTCAGGCTGAATTCCTGGCGCTTGGCGTCGCGCAGCGTGCGGTTGGCGTTGATGTCGTGCTGCGTGATCACCACGCCCTTCTGCGGGCGTATTTCTTCCATCTGGAACGAACCGCCCAGGTCCAGCTTGAAGTCGCCCACGCCGGTCGAGAAGCGCGAGACGTTGCCCAGGTCGCCGCCGATGCGGCGGTTGGCCTGGCGGGTCCAGTTGCGATCCGAGCGGTAGGCCTGCGAGGTCGGCGCCAGCACCGAGGTCAGCAGGCTGGTCGAGGCGTCCGTCAGCCACAGGTTGGCCGTCACGTCCACCAGCGGATTACCGGCGGGCAGGTAGTGGTAGCGCGCCGTGTAGGTATCGATCTTGGTCTGGCTCAACGGGTATTGGTAGATGCCCGCCGTGCCCGAACGGAAGATGTCGGACGGCATGATCTCGCCGTTGCGGCCGTCGTAGCGACGGTAGCCCAGCTCCAGCGTGTGGCCGTCCGCCGGCCGCAGGGTGGCCTTGAGCAGGACGGACTCGGTCTTGAAGGACGAGTTCAGCACTTCCTCGCCCGGGTTGTAGATCTTGGCCACGCTGGACTGCTCGCGGCCATACTCGTTATAGACGCGGTAGCGGTCGCGTCCTTTCTCGCCGGTAATGTAGTTGCCCTGGTTGCGGCGCGCGTAGGCGGCCACAAGATCCAGGCGCTCGTTGGTATAGGCCAGCGCCACGCTGCCGGACTTGGCCTGCGAGCCGAACAGGCTGCCACGGCTGTCGCGCGGCTGCGTCGACACGTTCTCTCCCGGCGTGCCGTCGCGGCGCGCCGGCCCCACGCCGTTGTTCCACACATCGCCTTTCAGGCGCACGCCGAAGCTGTTGCCATCGACCAGGATGTCCTTGATCCCGAGGGTGCGCATCTCCACCGTGCCGCCGATGGCGCCGGACTTCATCGTCGGCCCCTTGTTGATGGTGACATCGCTGATCAGGTCCGGGTCGATATAGCTGCGCTGCTGCGTGCCGGCGTAGCCGCGATACACGTCCAGCGACTGCTCGGAGCCGTCCACCTTCACCGCCACGCGGCTCTGCCCCTGCACGCCTCGGATGTTGACGTCCAGCGCGCCGCCGTTGCGGCTGTCGCCCACCTGCACGCCGGCCACGCCCTTGAGCAGGTCGGCCGGCGACACGCCCCGGCCGAAGCGGTCCAGGTCCTTGCCGGACAGATACACCGACGAGCGCGGCGCCGTGTAGACCTCTTTCTCCGGTTCGGGCAGCCCGTCGGCGGTGACCACCACCGAGGGCAGCGGGATCGCCCCGGCCGAGGCCTGGGACGCCCCCGCCAGCGCATAGCTGCCATCCGCGCGCGCCACCAGCCGCAGGTCGGTGCCCGCGAGCAGCCGGCGCAATCCACCGCTGACCGTGTAGCGACCCGCCAGCGCCGGCGCGTTCAGCCCGCGCGTGAGCGCCGGATCGAAGGACAGCAGCAGCCCGGACTGGCTGGCGAACGCGCCCAGCGCCGCGCCGAGCGGCCCGGCCGGCACGTCGTAGCTGCGCAGCTGTGTGTCGTCGAGCTGCGCGGCGGGCGTGCCGGACGCGCCAGGCGCGGCTTCGGCCGCTAGCGCAACGCCGGTTGGCAGCATGGCGATGCTTGTCGTGGGCAGGCCCGCCAGCGCGCAACGCAGCGCCAGGGCCAGCGGACGCAGGCGGCGCGGGGATCGGGAAGAACGGGGAAGATGACGTGCGGGGTACATGCTTTTCCTATCTCGTCGGGTCTGGAGCCGACGCCAAGCGCAGGCTTTCAGCTCCTCTGCCGCACGAGATCGGAAAAGGGATACGTTTTCCGGAGAAAAACTTTTCGCGCGCAATACGCGGATCGACAAGGCGGCGCCGGCGGGCACGGCCTTGGCCCTGTACGCGCCCCCGCGCCACGCGGCCGAGACATGACGGCCGCGCGGCGCCAGGACCGTCCGGCCCCAGCGGCATCCATCGCGAGCAACGCGCCGGCAATCGCGCATGGCTGGCTCTCCGTATTGCGAATCACCCAAACTTTAATGATAATGGTTTTTATTCGTTTCTCAAGCCACGCCCGCCCCGTTGCCGGCGCGGCCGTTCCCTCCGCTCCACGCAAGACCGTCCCGACCATGCACGCCCCCAGCCCGCCGCAGCCCTGCGCAGAGCGCGACAGCATCGCCGCCCTGTACATCGAGAACCATGCCTGGCTGCGCGGCTGGCTGGCCTACCGGCTCAATTCCTGGGGCCGCGGCGCGGCCGAGGACCTGGCGCACGACACCTTCCTGCGCATCCTGTCCAGCCGCGCCGGCGCCCCGCGCGAGGCGATCCAGCAGCCGCGCGCCTATCTCACCACCGTGGCCAAGGGCGTGCTGGTCAGCTGGATGCGCCGGCAGACGCTGGAGCGCGCCTGGCTCGAGGCGCTGGCCGCCCTGCCCCAGCCGCAGCATCCCTCGCCCGAACAGCAGAGCGTCATCCTGGAAACCCTGCACGAGATCGACGCCATGCTGGACACGCTCAAGCCGCGCGTGAAGCAGGCCTTCCTGATGGCCACGCTGGACGGCATGAAGCAGCAGGAGATCGCCCGGGCGCTGAACGTGGCCGTGCCCACGGTCAAGAGCTACATCCACAAGGCCTACCTGGCCTGCCTGAGCCTGATGCCCGATGAATGACGCCGCCCGCGCCGCCGCCGGCATCCGCACGCCGCGCGACCTGCCGCCCCTGGCCCCGCGCATCCTTGAAGAAGCCGCGTCCTGGCTGCTGCTGATGCAGGACGGGCCGCTGCCGCCGTCCCGCCAGGCCCAGTTCGAACGCTGGCGCGCGCGCAGCGCCGAGCACCAGCGCGCCTGGCAGCGCGCCGAACGGCTGCTGGCCCGCATCGGCCTGCTGCCGCCCGCGCTCGCGACGCGCGCGCTGAACCGCCCGCCCCGGGCCGGCCGCCGCGCCGCGCTGCGCGCCCTGGCCCTGCTGCTCGCGGCCGCGCCGCTGGGCTGGCTGTCATGGCGCCATCCGTTCTGGCGCGACTGGCTGGCCGCCGACTACGTCACCGCCGTCGGCGAACGCCTGGACATCACGCTGGAAGACGGCGCCGAGGTCGCGCTCAATACCGACACCGCGCTGGACCTGCGCTACGACGACAGCCAGCGCCTGCTGCGCCTGCGCCGCGGCGAGATCTACATCCGCACCGCCGCCGACACTCGCGCGCCGCCACGCCCCTTCCTGGTACAGACCGACGATGGCCTGCTGCTGGCGCTGGGCACGCGCTACAGCGTGCGCCAATACCCGGGCTACACCGAACTTGCCGTGTACGAAGGCGCCGTGCAGATCCACCCCGACGGCGCCGACGTGGCGCCGGGCGCGAACATCATCGGCGCCGGCCGGCGCGCGCGTTACACGCGCCAGCGCATCCAGGCCATCGACGCCGCGAGCGAGGCCGCGCTGGCCTGGCGCCGGGGGCTCCTGATCGCCGACGACATGCCCGTGGCCCTGTGGGCGCGCGAGCTGGCGCGCTATGGCCGCGAGACCATCGAGGTGGACGCCGGCGCAAGCGCGCTGCGGATATCGGGCACCTTCCCCATCGACGACATCCCGCGAGCGCTGGGCATGCTGGCGCAGACCTACCGCCTGCGCACCCGGCGCGAAGGCATGCGCGTGCGCATCAGCCGTTGAAAGCCAACCGGCCCGCGCCCGGGGCGGACCATCGATGGCCGCGCATCAGCCGCCAGATACCGGCGCCTCCGGCACGCCCAGCGCCTCGCACAGCCAGCCGCAGAACGCCCGCGCCAGCGGATCGTCCTGACTGTCGCGATGCACCAGCCAGGCCCAGTTCGGACCGCGCACGGTCTGTTCCGTCATCGCGGCCAACGCCCCCTCGTCGCGCCAGCGCCGGCCCAGCAGTGCGCTGACCAGCGCCATGCCCAGCCCCTCGCGCGCCGCGTCCAGCAGCAGGCCAGGATCGGAAAAATTCATGCCCTGCGCGCGCTGGCCCACATCGGCCCCGCCCTGCGTCTCCCAGTGGCTCCAGTCCATCTCGCGCTCGCCGTGCAGCGTGGCCGGCGCCCCCGCGCCCGGCGCGAGCAAGCGCGGATGACAGGCCGGATACAGGCGGTCCTCGACCAGCACGCGAAACGCGCAATCGGCCTGCGGCGCCAGATCGTCGCGCAGCGCGATGTCCACCGTCTGCGTCGCCATGTCCGGCGGCGCGTCGCTGGTATAGAGCCACAGGTCGGCCTCGGGCCGCGCGGCGCGGAATGATTCCAGCCTGGGCATCAGCCAGTGGCGGGCGAAGGCCGGGCTGGCGTTCACGATCAATTGATTGGGCTTGCGGTACTGGTCCAGCCGGCGGATACCCGCCGCCAGTTGCCGCAGCATCGCCTGCGTGGTGCCCAGCAGATCCCAGCCCGCGTCGGTCAGCGACACCGCCCGCCCCTGCCGGAAGAACACCGGCTGGCCCAGATAGGCCTCCAGGCTGCGCACCTGCTGGCTGATGGCCGACTGCGTCACGTGCAGCTCTTCCGCCGCCTTGTGGAAACTGCCCAGCCGGGCGGCCGCCTCGAAGCCGCGCAGCACGTTCAAGGGAGGCCAGTGCTTCAACATATCTATAAGCCTTGCTAATCAGTATTCCGCTAAATATATCGCTTGTCCGCGTGTTTTTCCGAGAAATACACTGGCATTCGAAGGTTGCGCGCCCTTTTTCCATCAACAAGAATTTTTTATCGATCCGTACCGATACCAGGAGCCCCGCGTGACGACCCGCCGCCGATTCCTCCAACATTCCGCCCTGCTGCTTGGGGCGCAAGCCGTGCCGCTGGGCCTGGCCTTCCACACCCCGGCCGCCCGCGCCGCCGTCAAGGGCTGGCACATGGCCGAAGAGAACGCGCCACAGGCGCGCGCCTTCATCGCCTTCGGCGCCCAGCAAGCCATCTGGGAGGACTACACGCCCGACGTGCAGGCCGCGCTGGGCCGCATCGCCCGCGCCATCGCCGCCTTCCAGCCCGTCACCGTGTACTGCCGGCCCGAGGAACGCCGCCTGGCCGAACACCATTGCGGCGCGGCCCGCGTCCGCTTCGAGGAAGCGCCGCTGGACGATATCTGGATACGCGACATCGGCCCGGTGTTCCTGGCCGACGGCCAGGGCAGCGTGGCCGGCGTGGACTTCAACTTCAACGGCTGGGGCGACAAGCAGCGCCACGACGCCGATTCCCGCCTGGCCAAGATCATGTGCGACGGCCTGGACATCGACCACCTGCGCAGCGATCTGGTCGGCGAAGGCGGCGGCATCGAGACCGACGGCCTGGGCACGGCCATCATGACCGAGAGCAGCTGGCTAAACGACAACCGCAATCCGCGCTGGACCAAGGCCGAGATCGAGCAGGCGCTGGCGCATGACCTGGGTTTCCGCAAGATCATCTGGCTGCCCGGCATCAAGGGCCGGGACATCACCGACGCCCACGTCGACTTCTATGCCCGCTTTGCCCGCCCTGGCGTGGTCGTCGCCAATCTGGACATGGATCCGGATTCCTACGACTACGAACTGACGCGCAAGCACCTGGACATCCTCATGCGCAGCACCGACGCCTACGGCAAGCCGCTGGACATCCACACCCTGCCGCCGCCGCAGAACCCGCGCCGCAGCCGCTTCCTGCGCGACAACCCCGATTTCGCCGCCGGCTACATCAACTACTTCGTCATCAACGGCGCCGTCATCGCGCCCGAGTTCGGCGACGCCAAGGCCGACGCCCATGCGCGCGAACTGCTGGAACGGCTGTATCCGGGGCGCAAGGTGGTGCAGCTGAACATCGACGCCATCGCGTCGGGGGGAGGCGGGATTCATTGCGTGACGAATCAGATGCCGGCGGCGTAGATGCGCGAGCCGCGCTGGCCAACGGAACATCCGGCGCGACGGCAGGCACGGCCGGGCTGAGTATCCGGCTCCGCTGGAACCCTTCGCGGATTGCAGCCACCCAGCGTTCCGATGCCCGCCATATCCCCTGCCGCCACACCGTCGATTTCCGGGCGCCCCATTACCTTGCCCGCCCGGAGAAACACACCTTGAGCATCGACCTCACCCAGCGCCATCCGGCCTATTCCCTGAGCCCGTCGAGACTCGGACGCATTTTCCAGGCCAAGTCCGAGCAAGACGCTTCGGCCATGACCTTGCTGGACAGGATCATCGACTACGTTTTTCGGGGCAATGCGAAACGGGACAGCATCCGGAACGTCTACGCCATCGTCGCCGCTCAGCGCGACGCCCCCATCGCTGACGCGGAGCCAGCCCGCATCAGCGCCTTCCTGCTACTGCGAGGCATGGCGCTGCCCCGGTATCGGAACATGTTCGAACTGAATCTGACGGAACATCCCAACGGAACCTGCGACTACGCCTTGATCATCGACGGCCAGGCACTGCACGCGCGGCGCGATATCCATGATCAGCAAGAGATCGCCCGCCTGCGCCAGGCTTGCCAGCGCATGAAGGTGGACGACCATCTGCTGAGCCTGCAGCAGCACAAGGACGACGCCATGAGCCTCATCCCTGCCGGCGAACCGCTGTCCATCAAGCAAGGAAACACTGGCGATTGCTACGCACTGGTCATCATGATCGGCGCCCTGTCCAGTCCCATCGTGCAGGAGAGCATCCTGAACTCGGCCGAAATCACCGAGCGCGGGGCGCTTCGGCTGACGTTCAACGCCAATATCCATTCACCCATGGGCAGGCAGCGACTGCTGCGGGGCGAGCCCCCTGAAACCCTGGCAAAGGTACTGGCTGATCGGCTTGAGATGCACAACCTGAAAAAGAAGGGATACGCGCTGGCATTGGAGAACGGCCGGCTGCAGGTCGACATTTCTCCGTCCAGGCTGAGGCGGATCATCGACAATCCTCACTCAGCCAGCACGAATTCGCTGATGGTCAAGGTTCTTGAGCATCTTGCGGGCAACCTGATGCAAAACGGACAAAGCCCGCTGCGTTCGAACCGTGACTCCATCGACGCGCACAACCAAAGAGCCGACAACTACGACCCCCTGATCGGCAACCTGCTGGGCTACGGCACCGCGTTCATGTATGGTCCGACAAATACCGAGGGCTTGTCGATGATCCTCGAACGAGCCGCCGCCAGGGGATGCTGCCTGGAAGACGGCAGCCCCAGATTCCTGTTCGTGGGCTGCGCATACGGTCAGCCTGATCCGTTTGGCAACATGCACTTCCATCACGCGTTCGTGCTGGATAGCGTCGGCTACGACATGACCGGCAAGGCCGTGTCGATGACCCTGGTCAATCCCTGGGACAATCTGGGCGAGAAATTCGTCCTGACGCTGGACGAGGCCATGAAGCGGGGTGTCGCCTTCGCCGAATATGCACGGCGCGGCACGCCGCTAGACCCTCGCATACCCGCGTTGCCTTGACGCGGCTTTGCGCTCGCGCGCGTGCGCCGGGATGGCCGTCCAGCCCATCCACCGACGCAAAAGCGGGCAAGATTGATCAGGCAGGCGCGTTCAGGCAGCGCCACGCCCTCTCTCCGGGACATAAACACACTCAAGCCCAACCCAAGACATGCAAAACGAAACAACCGACAAGAACGCGGAAAGCTCCGGAAAGAAAAGCTGGCTTCGCCTGATCCCCATTCCATTCACCGTCTTCCTGACGGCGATGTTCTATCTGCAGGGCAAGGCCTATCAGGCCGGCTACCTGGCGTATTTCCATATCGACGACACCCAGATGAGCATCTCCACGGCGGATGCGATGTGGCTTGCCTATCGCGCCTGGGGAAACGGCGCCGCCCATATCCTGCTGACCTCCGGCGATTGGTTTCTCGGCATGATCCGGTCGTTTCTCGTGCCGGTGACGATCGCCTGCCTGCTGCTGATCGTCCTGCTGGTGATCGCGCGATGCCGTGGGAAAGCCGCCGCGCCTAGCAATGCGGCCGCCTCGAAACGCCCCTTCAAAGACCTCAGCCTGCCGCGCCAGATCAGCTATACCGTGGGCGGCGCGGTGAGCTATGTTCTTGCGATTCCCGGTTCGATCATCGTTATCGCGTTTCTGGTCGCTTGCAGCCTTATCGTGCTGGTCGAACCGTTTCGAGCCATAGGCATGCGCGACGCCCAGGACCATTGTCAGAAGATCCCGCTGGCCGATTTGCCCACGATACCCAATCTGGCCGGCTTCGATTCGGCCAAGGGCGTCATCCATCAGCTCTGGTGCAGCACCGATACTTGCGCCGTGCTGCAAGCGGGCGCGGCATCCGTCGTGCCCAAATCGGCTATTGCCAGAACCAGCAGCCCTCCTTTGTCGCAACGCTTGCCCAAGCAGCCGGAGCAGCCCCATCCCACCATGTGCTCGCCGACACCCGCGCCAGAAAGCAACACGACCGGCGACGCCGGACCTGATCGCTCTTGAATACCTGTCATTCCCTGTGAACATACGATCCACAGGACTGCGCGCGGCGATTGCCCCTTCTCCCGCAATCCCCTAAAATGCGAAACACTCTTATTTGCATTTAGGCTGCGACAGTCAGCCCCTCGGGAGAAGCCCATGGAGGCTGAGCACTGCGACTCGCGGCAGCAAGTCGGCACGCTGTACCGCGATCACCACGCCTGGCTGCAGCACTGGCTGCGGCGGCGCCTGGGCAACGTCGGCGATGCCGCCGACCTGGCGCATGACACCTTCGCCCGCATCCTCGATTCGCGCCTGCCCGCCGTGCTGCACGAGCCCCGCGCCTACCTGACCACGGTGGCGCGCGGCATCCTGGTCAACTGGTATCAGCGCCGCGCGCTGGAACAGGCCTACCTGGAAGCGCTGGCGCAGTTGCCCGAGGATCAGGCGCCTTCTCCCGAACGCCAGTTGGCGGTCCTGCAGACCTTGCACGAGATCGACGCCATGCTGGACGCCCTGCCCGCGCCGGTGCGGCGCGCCTTCCTGCTGTCGCAGATCGAGGGCCTCACCTACGAGGCCATCGCCCGCCAGATCGGCGTATCGCTCATCACCGTCAAGCGCTACATGGCCCGCGCCTTCCGGCAATGCCTGGCCTGCATGGAATAGCGCCAGAACCCATGCAAAACAGCAACGCAAGACGGTTCTGCATGCACAGGCACGCTGCACCGCCCGGCATGCACGCAAGCATCGCATGAGCGCCGCCCCCGACATCCTCGACGAAGCCGCCGAATGGCTGGTGACACTGCACGCCGGCAGTGTGTCGGCCGAAGACCGCCAGGCCTGGATGGCCTGGCGCGCACGCAGCGCCGCCCATGAACAGGCCTGGCAGCGCGCCGAGCAACTGCTGGGCACGCTGGGTGGCGTGCCCGCCGTGCTGGCCATGCCCGCGCTGGACCGCCCCCGTGCGCGCCGCGCCGCGCTGGCCAAGCTTGCCGCGCTGCTGGCCGTGGCGCCGGCGGCCTGGGGCGCCTGGCGCTGGTCCGAGTCCGAAGGCTGGACCGCCGACTACCGCAGCGCCACCGGCGAGCGCCGCGAGATCCGCCTGGACGACGGCACGCGCCTGACACTGGACACCGGCGCCGCCGTCGACGTGCGCTACGACGCGACCCAGCGCATCGTCGTGCTGCGCGCCGGCAATCTCCATATCGCAACGGCGAGCGACCCGCGCCCCTTCGAGATCCATACGCGCGACGGCAGGCTGCGCGCGCTGGGCACGCGCTTCACCGTCGCGCTGCGCGACAGCCACAGCCGCCTCGCGGTCGAGGAAGGCGCCGTGCGCGTCACCACCGAACATGACTCGCAAGTCGTGCAGGCCGGCGAACAGACCGCCTTCTCGGGGCGCGGCATCGACAGTCCCGCCACGCGCGATCCGGCCGCCAGCGCCTGGACGCGCGGCATGCTGATGGCCGACGGCATGCCCCTGGGCGAACTGATCGCCGAACTGTCGCGCTACCGCAGGGGCATCACGCGCTGCGATCCGGCGGTCGCCCGCCTGCGCGTGTCCGGCACCTTCCCGCTGGCGGACACCGACAGCTCGCTGGCCATGCTGGCCGCCACCTATCCATTGCGGGTCGCCACGCGCCTGGGCGGATACTGGGTCAGCGTGGGCCCGCTCTGACACGAAGTGGCGGCCGGGAGCCCGGCCGCCCTCCGCGCCTTCACCACTTGTACGTCACATTCGCCGTCACGCTGCGGCCCGCGCCCAGCAGGCAGGCGCTGTTCAGGAAGCAACCCGCCACGTAGTACTTGTCGGTCAGGTTGCGCACGTTCACCGACGCGCTCAAGCCCTTCAAGGACGGATCCGCGCGACCGAAGTCATAGCCCACCATCGCGTCCACCAGCGTGTAGGCCGGCACCTTGAAGGTGTTCTGGGCATCGCCGAAGGTCGTGCCCGTATAGCGCACGCCCGCGCCCAGCGTCAGCCCTTCCAGCGCGCCGCTGGGCAAGGTGTAGTCGGCCCACAGCGACAGCAGATGGCGCGGCACCCGCACCGGCGCCTTGCCCTTGTTGCTGACGCCCATGAAGTTGGGATTGTCCTTGCTCACTTCCACGTCGTTATAGGTATAGGACGCGATCACGTTCAGCCCGCGCACCGGCCGCAGCACGCCTTCCAGCTCGATGCCGCGCGACGTCACCTCGCCTTCCTGCACGCTGAAGGACGTGTTCTGCGGATTAGTGGTCAGCACGTTCTGGCGCCGCAGGTCGAACGCCGACAACGTCACATAGCTGTCCGAGCCCGGCGCCTGGTACTTCACGCCCACCTCATACTGCTTGGCCGTCTCCGGCTTGAACTGCGCGCCGCGAACGTCCGTGCCCGCCAGCGGCGAGAAGGACTCGCTATAGCTCACATAGGGGAAGAAGCCGCTCTCGAAGGCATAGCCCAGCCCCGCCCGGCCCGTGAAATCCTCGGCCGCCGTGTCCGTGCGCGTGCCCAGCAGGCGATTGCGCGTGCGCTGGTTGACCCAGTCATAACGCCCGGCCAGCGTGGCCACCCATTGATCCAGCTTGATCTGGTCCTGCACGTACAGGCCCAGCTGGCGGCTGCTCTCGTCCGTGCTCAGGCGCGAGGTATAGCGCGAGGTATCGATGCTGACGCGGCGCGGATGATAGATGTTGATGGCCGGCGCATTGCCCGTCTGCGTGAAGGCCGTGCGCTTGCTGTATTGGTAATCCAGGCCGGCCAGCAGCGTATGGTCCAGCGCGCCGGTGGCGAACTTGCCCGCCAGCCGGTTATCCACCGAATACGTATCGCTGTCGTACTCGCGCAGCTGGTAGTAACGCGCGATGTCGGTGCCGTTGATCACGCCGCTGTTGCGGAACAGCTGGTCCTCATAGCCCTTGAAATGCCCGTAGCGGAAATTCTGCTGGAAGGTCCAGGCATCGGAGAAGGCATGACTCAGCTCATAGCCGATATTGCTCATCTCGCCCTGCTCCTTGTCGAAGCCCGGCTCGTTCAGCGAACGGTGGCGCGGCACCTTGCCGTTCGGGTTGGAGCCGTCCAGCACCGAATACGGCAGGTTGCTGGTGAACAGGTTGCGGTTCTTCTGGTACGAGGCCAGCAGCGTCACCGACGTGCGCGCGCTGGGCGCCCAGGTCAGGCTGGGCGCCACATAGACCCGGTCGTCCGGAATGCCGTCGATCGCGCTGTCCGCGTTGCGGCCCAGCGCCACCAGCCGGTAGGCCCACTCGCCCTGCTCGCCGATCACGTCGCCGATATCCATCGAGCCCTGCAGGCGGCGATTGCTGCCGGTGGACAGCCCGACCTCGCGATGCGACTCGAACAGCGGCCGCTTGGACACGAAATTGATGATCCCGCCCGGCGAACCCTGGCCGTACATCACCGAGGACGGTCCCTTCAGCACCTCGATCCGGTCCATGCCATACGGCTCCGGCGCGAAATACCCGGTATTGCTGTTGCGCAGGCCGTCCGTGTAGGCATTGGTGGTGATCTGCTGGAAACCACGCACCATCAGGGTATTGTCGGTGGGGTTGTCGCCGGCCACGTTGGCATGCACGCCCGCCGTATAACCGAGCGCGTCCGTCACCGTCTGCGCGCCTTGCACGGCCATGCGCTCCTGCGTCACCACCGAGATCGACTGCGTCGTCTCCATCAAGGGCGTCGCGGTCTTGGTCGCCGTGGTGGCGCTGCCGACCAGATAAGGATTCGCGCCGGAATACCCCGCCGCGCCCGTCACCGTGATCGCCGGCAGCGTCGTCGCGTCGGACACCAGCTTGCGCAGCGTATAGCTGCCGTCAACCCGCGCCACCATCTCAAGCCCGCTGCCCGCCAGCAAGCGCCGCGCCGCCTCGGCCCGGCTCAATTCGCCCGACACGCCGGGGCTTTGCAGGCCATCGGTCCAGGAAGGTTCGAACGCCAGCGAAATGCCCGAGGCCAGCGCGAAGCTGGCGACGGTCTTGCCCAGCGGACCGGGCGGGATGTCATAGACCTGGCGGACGTGGAGGCCGACCGGGGATTGGGGCGCCTGGGATTGGGCTTGGCTTTGGGCCGGGTTCTGGGCCTGCGCCGAGGCGGCCGCCAGGGAGCCGGCCAGCACGGCCAGGGAGATCGCGCGGCGACGCCGAGCGGAGGGGGAACGCATGGGTAGAGCCTCTCGAACTGGGGTGGATAGTAGCTATGCCAGCCGAGAAAGGAAAAGGTATCACCCTGGGATCGAATTTTTTTGTCGGCGAATCCATGGCGCGCACCGACGGACTTCGACCACACAGCCCGCTGCGGCCACCGCAAGACTCGTGGTGCGTGCCTGCCGACCCGTTTGCACCGCCTTCACCCTGACGCCAGGATGCTCCCCTTGCATTCCCCCCACGCCCTCGCTTGAGCGAACCGAATACCGGGGTATGCTGCAAAAAAACGGAGAACTGCCTTGCGATATGACGCGGAACAAGCACGCGCCCTGGCGCGGCGAGCAATCGGCAACGCCGGTGCGAGCGAGGCCGTGGCACGGTCCCTGGCCGACGCCACCGTCGCCGCCGAAATCCACCGCCGTCCCGGCGTGGGCTTCGCGCATTTGCTCGATTACCTGGATGGCTTGCGCCACGGGCGCATCGCCGGCAACGCGCACCCCCTGATCACGTTTCCCGTGCCGGCCGCCATCCGCGTCGACGCCTGCCAGGGCATCGCCCAGCTGGGATTCGACCTAGCTTTCGACGCCCTCTTGCACCGCGCCCAAACCTTCGGCATCACGGTCTTCGCACAGACAAACAGCTATACCGCCGGCGAGCTGGGCTACTACACGCGGCGGCTGGCCCAGGCCGGCCTGGTGGCGCTGGCCGCGACCAACGGCCCCGCGCTGGTCGCCGCGGGTAACGCCCGCGTGCCGGTCTATGGCACCAATCCGTTTTCCTTCGCGGCGCCGGTCGAGCACGGCATGCCGCTGGTGATCGACCAGGCGACCAGCGCCACCGCCTATGTCAACCTGCGCAAAGCTGCCGAGCATGGCGAGTCCATTCCCGAAGGCTGGGCCATCGATGCCGCCGGCCAGGCCACCACCGATGCGCGCGCAGCGCTGGACGGCCTGCTGCTTGCCTTCGGCGGCAAGCGTGGCGCCAACATCGCCTTGATGGTGGAAGTCCTGGCGGCGGGCATGACCGGCGCGAACTGGTCACTGGATTGCCCGCCGTTCGACCAAGGCAGCGACTCGCCGGCGGCGGGACTGTTCATTGCCGCGATGGCGCCGGCGCTGTGGGCGCCGGATTTTTCGGCGAGGCTGGCGGCGCAGCTGGAGCGCTTGTCGGGCCTGGGCGTGTACGTGCCGGGCAGGCAGGCGGAATCCCGCGAAATTGAAATCGCGGATTCTCTTACGGCCATGCTGGAAGATGGATCGAACCCGGCGCGCGACGCGTAAAACCAGCCACGTCTGTCAGCGCCCGGATCCTAGTTCACCTGCAACCCCGCCTTCGCCACCAGCTCCGCATAGATCGCGCTTCCGTCCCGCACATACCGCTCGGTATCCTCCGGCGACAGCACATGCGGAATCCCGCCGAAATTCTCATTCCCCGCGATCCACTTCGGATCCCGCGCGATCTGCTTGAGCGCCGCCGCCCATCGCTGCACCGCCTCGGGCGCCATCTTCGGCGGCCCGAACAGCCCGCTCCAGCCGATCACCGCCTCCATCTGCGGCAGCCCCAGCTCGCGCGCGGTGGGAATGTCCGGAAACTGCGCCAGCCGCTCGGGCGTGGTCGTCAGCAGCGGGCGCAGCTTGCCGCCGGTCAGCAGGCCCGTCATGGAACTGAGGTTGTTGCACGCGAAATCCACGTCCCGGCTCAACACCGCCAGCGCCACCTCGTTGCCGCCCTTATACGGCACGCTGACCACCGCGTCCGGCTTCAGGCCCAGCGTGCTGAGCAGCAGCTGCGGCGCCAGGTTCTGCACCGTGGCCGGGCCGGAGTGGCTGTAGTTCAGCTTGCCGGGCTTGGCCTTCACCGCCTTCGCCAGATCGTCCAGCGTCTTGTAGCCGCTGTCCGGATGCACCACGCAGACCACCGGGTTCAGCTCCAGTAACCCGATGTACGTGAAATCCCCTGCCGTGTAAGGCGTGGTCTTGGGCTGCAAGGCGGGCAGCAGCACCTGCGACCCGATCCGTCCCAGCAGCAGCGTGTAGCCGTCGGGCACGGCCTGCTTCACGGCGGCCGAGCCGATCGCGCCGTTCGCGCCCGCCTTGTTGACCACGACCACGGGCTGCCCCAGCAGCCCCTGCGCCGCGGCGGCCAGGTTGCGCGCCGCCATGTCGGCGTCGCCGCCCGCGCTGAAAGGAACGATGAGCTGTATCGGCTTGGCGGGATAAGCCTGGGCGGCGGCCAGCCCGGTACAGGCGCCCCATACACAAATCGCGGCGCGAGCAAAGGCAGCCGGCCGAAGGCCGGAGAGGCTGATCATGGGATGTCTCCTGTCGAGCGGGGGAACGGAACTACGCGATGAAACGACGTGGCAACGGGACGGCGGGACTGCGTGGTGAAGCGGGACTGAAAGTGCGCAGGCGCTGCGCTGAACAATGGGACTGCTAAACGAGACCGGACTGCGGCCGGCGTGATGCCTGCGGCTTACGCCTGCGGGTTCATCCCCATGCGGGCATACGTCACGGACTGCGGCTCAATGCCCGCCGGCGGACGGACCAGACGCGTTGAACACAGGCGCGGCCTCTCCCGCCATCGAGACATTGATACATGCCGGCAAGCCGCTGTCCGCCGCCCGCGCCAGCGCCGCGCCCAGGCTCTGCGCGTCATCCACCGCGAAACCCGCCCCGCCCAAGGCCGACGCCACCTCGTCATACCTGGCCGTCGGCGACAGCTCGCAGCCGATCAGCCGTTGCGGGCCATAGCTGCGCAGCTGGATCAGATGCTCCGCGTTCCAGCGCAGGTCATTGCCGATCACCGCGATGAACGGCGCCCGCTCGCGCACCGCCGTGTCCAGCTCCATCAGGTGAAAACCCGCCGTGCCATCCCCCATCAGGACCAGCACCGTCGCCCCGGGCCGCGCGATCTTGGCCGCGATGGCGTAGCACAGGCCCGCGCCGATGGCCCCCGACATGCCGTTGATGATGCGTACCGGCGCGCTGCAATAGGCCTGCGCCCACTGCCCGAACTCGCCGCCATCGCAGACCAGCACCGGATCCGGCGCGGACGCCAGAAACGCCTGCACCGTCTCGCACAAGGCACGCGGCCCCAGCGCCGCGCCCGCCGACGCGGCAGGCTCCGGCTTGCCGCGATAGCGCAGCGCCTCATCCACCCGCGCCCGCCACGCCGCGCGCGCCGCCGACGGCTGTGCCGCCCGCAAGGCGGACAGCGCCGCGATGGCCTCGCCCTGCACCGCCAGCGCCAGCCGCTCGCCCAGCAAACGCTGCGCGCGTTCCAGCATCGCGGCATCCGGATCGATCACCACGACCCGCGCCTGCCCGCCCAACGCCGCCGCGCCGCCAAAGCCCAAGGTGAAGTCCAGGCACTTGCCCGCCAGCACGATCAAGTCCGCGTCGGGAATGACCGCCGCCAGTGCGCCCAGCGAAGGATCCTTCAGGCCGCGCGGGCTTTCCATGGGGATGACGCGCAGGTCTTGCGCCTCCTCCAGCTGCCGGCAAGCGGCGCGCGCATGCCAGCGCGCGGCACTTGGGCCCGCCAGCACCAGCGGACGCTGCGCCGCGTGCAGCAGCGCGGCCAGCCGGTCCAGCGCGCCCGTGGCGAACGGCGCGATCGGCTGCGGCGCTGCTGGCGGCAGTTCCTGCAAGCCGGTCTCGGCCGTCAACAGATCGAACGGCAGCGCCAGATGCACCGGGCCGCGCCTGGGCGCCAGCGCCTGCCCGACCGCGCGGTCCAGCGCGGGATGCAGTTCCCCCACGCTCATCGGACGCAGCGACAGCTTCGTCATCGCGCGAGTGATTGCGACCTGGTCCAGCTCCTGGAACGCGCCCTTGCCGTCTTCCGCCACGGACGAATCGCCGGAGATCAGCAGCACGGGGCTTTCCGCCTGCAACGCCGAATACAGCGGCGCCAGCCCATTGGTCAGGCCCGGCCCCGCCGTCAGCATCGCCACGCCCAGCTCGCCGGTCATCTGCGCCCAGGCATCCGCCATGTACACCGCCGCCGCCTCGTGCCGCACATGGACGATGCGGATGCCCGAGTCGATACAGGCGTCGTACAGCGGCATGATCTGGTTGCCGGACAGGCTGAAGATGGTCCTGACGCCCTGGCGATGCAGCGTACGGATGATCAACTGGGATCCAAGCACCTGAGTCTCCTGTGGCGTCGCCCGGGACATGGCCGGGCGCGGTTTGGCGGGGATGGGGAGCGGCCAGTGTAATGAGCAATGGCGCGTGTTTGGTTGGGGAATTTTGAAGCTAGGGGGTGGGCGCGGAAATGGAACGGGCCGCCTTGGGGGTGGCGACCCGGGATGTGCTGCGGTGCCTTGATGGGAGGCGGTTGTTGAGGCCTGTGGGTTGATTGGCCAGTTGGTTTGTTGGGTTATGGACTTATTGGATTACCGGCGGCGCGTCGTGCGTTTCGGTGCAATGCGCCAGCGCCAGGCCGGATTCACGGGCCTGTTCCAGCATGGATTCGGTCAGCGTGCCGATGTGGTCGCACAGGCTTTCGACTCCGCCTAGCAGGGTGGCTACGGTCCAGGCGTCCAGAGGTTGCGAGCCGGTGGCGTCGGGTTCGGAGGCGCTGTTGCCAACCATGCGGGCGATGGTTTCGATGGCGTAGCGGGTGCGGTCCAGGTGTTGGAGATGGGAGAGCGCGACCAGGCCGTGTTCGGGGTCGGTGTCCAGGGACCAGGGGTTTTGGGTTAGGGGGTGCGGGGTCATGGGAGCCTTGGGTGAGATTGGGTTGGTTCTCACGCCCCTGGGCAAGACGAGGTTGGAAGATGGGAATCACCGGGCCAGCGGGGGCTGGCTTGGCCTCGCCTTGGGCTTGCCTTCTTTTGGAAGATGGTTTGCTGGGGCGTGTGAATACCGGGGATCCGTCTTGGGGACGGCGGTTCACTTGGTGAGATTTCCGGCTTCCAGACCGGGCTACCGTTGGTGCGGTAGCGGGGGGAATATATGGGGAAATGGGCTTCTTTTGTTGAAGGATTTCAACTTATGGGATGGATCTAGGACTGAATTACAGAAGCAATTCAGATCTAGAGATGGTTTTCGACCCGAAGCAGGCATCAAAGGGATCCCGCGATAGTTGCCCAGCGCACATCGAGTGTATCCAGTGGGCTAACTGGTCTCGCGAACCACCTGTCCTGGCTCTCGGTGGCGACGGGGGTCATCGCCTAGCCGGGTGCGAGGCTCGCGCGGTACGGCGGCGGTGCCAACGGCTGCTTGCTCCTGCTCATCGATTACCACTCAGCAGGCCGCCCTGGCGCTGCTCCTTCAGGATTACGTCGCGGACGCGCAGGTCCACCAGCTGCGCAAACTGCTTAGCGCGCATGTGGTCGTCCCCATCGCCCGTGACCTGCGTGCTCGCCTGCGCGTTGCCGCGCGCATCCACCGACACGTCGATGTAGACGTTCACGTCGCCGCCGCGCCCGCCGCCGTCCGTCGCGTCGCGCAGCATCCTCGCCGTGTCGCGGAGGCTGGTCGCCAGTATCGGTCCCCCGACGAACTCCATGCCACGCCCGCCGACGATGCCGAACTGTCCGGCCGGGATGCGCCTGCCGTCGTCGTACGCGCCCGAGAAGCGCTGCTGCGAAATGGCGGCAATCTGCGCCGCGCCGACCGCCGCGATGCGCACGCCCTCAACGATGTTCATGGGGTAGCTCAGCTCGGCGTTCGCCTTCGCGATGCCAGCGGCGATGCCCATGAGGGAGCGGCGCCCTCCACGCAGCACGAGTCCTCGAGCCCCTCGAGGAACCGCTCCTTCGCTTTATATTCGAACTTTCCCGTGACCTGCTCATCTTGAGGATTTACGGCGAGCATTCGGTCACGACTTTGCGCGCGCGTAACCCCCTGAACACGCCCCTCTGTGACGTCAGCAAAAACTGTGATAATCATGCCAGTTGCCGCCCGAGTTGGGATCGGGGGGTTTCAGGGGGTCGCCTGTGGACGACCGTCATCCAACGCAGAATGGGGAATGGAAATGTCTCAAGAAGGGGATTTCGAGAAGACGTCGGAACTGCTGCTCAAAATCAATGACGTTGTCGGAAAAATGGACGAGTCAGTACGAGTCCAGACTTTTGACTTACTGGTGTCCAAATTTATTGGGAAACAGGCGCCGGCAAAACTGGCTGCCGCTCCAAAAGAAGTTGATGCGCCAGTAGTTGAGGATGCAGTTGATACGAGCGATCTAGGCTCCTTCATTGCGTCTTTTGACACCAAGAAGCCCGCAGACGCATTGAACGTACTGGTTGCCTGGCTTTTCTCGCAGCGCGGATCTCAACCCTTCTCGATTAAGGAGTTGAAAGAATTGGCAGATGCTTCGGGACTGACCATTCCAAGCCGGCCCGACATGACGTTCAAGGGATCAAAGAACGGCGGCAAAGCACTGTTCGTCCAAAGCGGCAAGAATTGGAGGCTCACGGTCAGTGGAGAGCTCCACATCAAAGAAACCTACAAGGTGACGAAAGGAAGCTCGGCGCCCACAAGTGAGGAATGATAGATGACACTCGTGGAGTTCTTACATCCCCTAAAGGGCTCATCCAATCGCGACCTCTGTCTTGCTGCCATGTACTTCCATCAGCGCTATGACGGTGTTGACGAGGTAGCCATTGAAGCCGTACGGGCACTCCTGAAGAAGGCGCGTGTCCCCAAAGCAGCCACGATGAATATTGCCGATGTGCTCTCCAAGTCGGCGCCCATGGTGGATGCAGCTGGGAAGCAAGGCAGAAGCATCCTTTGGAGACTGACGAATTCCGGACAGGAGCGCGTACGGCAGCTGCTTGAGTTGCCTGAGCATGACATTGAAGTGGAAAACGATGTCGCATCGCTTCAGGCGTTGGTGGACAAAGTCGCGGACGAGGGCACGGTAGACTATTTGCGAGAGGCGCTTAAGTGTCTCCAGGTAAATGCCCTGCGAGCCACAGTCGTTTTTATTTGGTCTGCCGCTGTAAAGAAAATTAGAGATGACGCGTTTGCATGCGGTGTGAGCCTCGTTGACGCCGCAGTCAGGAAACATGACCCGAAAGCCAAAACGATCACTAAAGCGGATGATCTAGTGTTAGTAAAGGAGTCAACCTTGTTGCTTGCAGCGCAAGAATTGGGAGTTTTTGACAAGAATCAACGAGGCATCCTAGAGGAATGCCTCAATCTGAGAAACAAGTGTGGACACGCGGGGAAGTACAAACTGGGCCCCAAGAAGGTGAGCAGCTTCTTCGAAGATCTAATGGGGATCGTTTTTCAGTAACTGACACCGTGTGAGTGGGTCATTCCACACAAGAGCTTGAGTTAGAAAGGCCCGCCATGAGCTGGCCTTTCTGCGAACACGAAACAACAACGTTGGTGCTACTCGTCGCGGACCCCGAGGTCGAACTCCGTTTGTTCGCAGCCATCCTTGTGGTCGGTAATCCCCCATTTTTAGCGATTGCCAGAAGTAGGAACGCTACGCGGCCATGGCCAACCGCTGTTTTGGGGTAAATCCACCCAGAGCCATATTTGGGCGCTCGTGATTGTAGGACCATATCCACTGCGTGGCGACGCGCTGTACGTGGTCCAGATCGTCCCAGTGTATTGGGACAACCATTCGTAGCGCACGGTCCTGTTGAACCGTTCGACGTAGGCGTTCTGTTGTGGCTTGCCCGGCTGGATATATTCGAGCTTTATGCCCCATGTCCCGGCCCACTCGACAATTGCCGCGCTCAAGTATTCAGGTCCGTATCGCACCGAATGGCTAAAGGCTTTCCCCGCCAGCCGATGATCTGCTTTAGCGTGCGGATCACGCGCTCGGACGGCAGCGAGAAGTCAACCTCAATGCCCAGAGCCTCGCGGTCGAAATCGTCGATCACGTTGAACACGCGGATGCTGCGCCCATCGGCAAGCTGGTCATGCATGAAGTCCATCGACAATACCTGGTTCACGTTGGTCGGCACGGTCACTGGCTCAGGCGTTTGCCGAATCAGCCGTTTGCGCGGCTTGATCCGCAGGTTCAGTTCGAGTTCGCGATAGATCCAGTACACACGCTTATGGTTCCAGCCAAAGCCTCGAACATTGCGCAGATATAGGAAGCACAGACCAAAGCCCCAGTTGCGGTGGTTGTCGGTCAAACGCAGCAGCCAGTTGGAGATATCCTTGTTCTCAACGTCCGTCTTGGCGACGTACTGGTAGCAAGTCTGGCTGACCCTGAACGCCTCGCAGGCCATCCGGATAGATACGCCGCGATCTTGCACGGCACGTTGGGCCATCTCGCGGCGGCGAGATGGCCTCACCACTTTTTTTATAGCGCCTCCGTCACGATCTCGGCCTTGAGCTTCTCCTCGACGTACATCTTGCGCAGCCGAGCGTTCTCGGCCTCCAGCTCCTTCATGCGCGCCATCAGCGATACGTCCATGCCGCCATACTTCGAACGCCACTTGTAGAACGTAGCCGAGCTGATGCCCAACTCTCGGCACAGCTCTGGAACGGCAAGACCTGCCTCCACGCGCTTGATGGCTTCAATGATCTGGCTATCCGTAAATCTCGACTTCTTCATGCGGTAGAACTCCTCAACGAGAAAATTCTACTTCTGACCTCATCGCTTTTGCGGGGGAATTACCATATCAATTCGATATTTCGCCTGATTGAATATATTCAAATTTCAAGCCAACTCAGGCAACTGAAAATCACGCAACTCTAGCTCAGAAATTTCAGAACCTATATTCTGTAGAAAAGAATTTAAAATCATAAGATATCTGTCTAAATTTTGCGCCCCAAGTTCCGAAACTTTCCCCATCATATGATCAAAAACGACTCTAAACTCAGGACTCAACCCTCCTCTATAAACGGTCATCCCCAGAGAATCTATAATACAATGGATCGCGTACAACCTATTTTCTGAAACTGCATATTCAAAATTCTCAACGACAAATCTAGCGTCATCAGCAGAGAAATCAGGGCGAGCCATTGCTATCAAGAGCTTACTTAGGCACTCGTGAGGAAACTTGCTCGCTGATTTATATTGAATTTCGTTAAATACGAATCCCAAAACCTCTCTTGCCGCACCGACCCATACTGCGAGAAGGCGCAGCAACCCTATCCGCCCCGTATCAATCTGGTATTGATGCAACAACCACCTTACATATTCTTCATTTACCTTATGCCCATTCGTATGAAGATAAATTTTCTCGCACCCAAGAGCATTTAGCGCTTCTATCCAGCCACTCGATTTTTCACCCAGAATATTCTTATTTAACTCAAACCAATCGAGTCGAAGAGCCTGCAAATTTGGAAAACAATAAGAACGCAACCATTCGCAGGTCACAGCATCCAACTTTCTTCGATTGAAGCAGAACGAAACTATCGAAGCGGCAAAAGATCGAATCTCCTGAGATGGAGATTTTTCCACTGCCATCATTATGGAATCTATTGGAATCTCTTCCGATCCCATGACATCAAAGCGAGGTTCAGCATAGGCAAATACTTCCCACAATGGAACGCCTCCAAATGGACCAGTCAGAAAAAACTCTTTTGCATCCACGCCATCGCAAGACCATGACTCCTCTGCCTTGCGCCAAGCAGGTTCGTCTCCAAACTTGCCACTTTCAAGTTTATTTATCGCCTCTTGAAAACTGCCTATATCTCTACAATTTGACGTGACAACCTTGACGACCCAAGGTAGGTAGCCTTCAATCTCTTTTAGAGCGCCAATCAAGTCTTTTCTTTCGATCTCTTTCAGAGCCTCGGCCAGAGTTTCAACAGAAGGATTTTTGAAGAAACTTTCAAATTCAAAAAAACAGGCCCATTCATCACCTAGTTCACTTCCATCAGGACAAGCCATTCCCTTAAATCTATCTACCATCTCAGGATGAGGCAAAAGAACTCCCTGTAGATCGACCTCGATTGATCCTGCTTGATCAATGATTCTACTTACAGATAAACCACGCGCCCTATCTTTAAAGTACTCAGACTGCGCACCAAACCACTGCGGAGCAGTCGAATCGTCCTCCAAACATGCAGTATCAAAAGCAGCAGAGCGAATCGGAAGGGCGAAAAAATTCTCAATATACCTATCTTGAAAAAAACCATAAAAAATAGGTTGATCCGCATCCGTTCTATCGAATCCATAAAGCACTTCCTCATAGAGCCTACCCATCTCCTTCACATTTTTCGGCCAGTTCTCTCGAATAACATCTTCCAACCATGACTCTCTAATTTTTGTTTGAAGATGTACAACAAAATTCCATGCCGATAATGATCGCTCAAGGCTAGCTTGACCCAACCAAAGCTCTATGTGCTTTTGATACTCTCTCGTTACCGATCCATCATATGCATCCACCAGATCCATAGGAACGGCAGAGTACTTTCCTTCCAAATGGAGCAACCCCATAGCGATAGACACAAGACTTCTCTTTATTGCAGGCACATTTCCTATGATTCCACTTATTAATATTTCACCTGCAAGATGCGAACCCAGGCAAGCATTGCCAACATTATCATCTGAACTATTTAAATATTCGCAAAGCCTACTAGACAAATGTCGCAATGGCCGAAGAGAAGTATCTACGAAGAAACGTCCAACGGAAAACAAGAGCGTATTTCTCCAGTATGAGCTATGGGCAATACGTTCGAGCCTCCGTTCAATCAATTCTTCACTGCCTGTCGTAATGCAGGCGGCAGCCATGTATTCCTGCAATGATCTAACCTCAAAGCTAAGCCTTCCTACACTCCGGCTTGTCAGAAAGACCAGCCGCTCACTAGCTGCGCCGACTATTTGATCGCAATACTCCTGAAGCTCATCCGCCTCCAGACCATCTTCAAGCAGGCAATTCGTCACAAGACGCTTAAATTCCTCCATTGGCATTTCAGCCTGAGTCCCGCCTGAAACAGCCCCCCTACGCTGCAAAATAAACCCCACCTTGTGGTGGAGTAAATCTATATCCTGTCGCCGTTCATTTAGAACCCTATCAAAAGGTCTAACCGCCTTCTGAAGCTCTCTTTCGTATATTGTTTTGTAGTAATCATTGAACAATTGCCATCGACTCTCACTAGGCTTTCCGCTAGCAGCAACCACCGTCACCATAAAAGAAACCTGGAGCGGCGAGCACATTAGTTTTGCAATTAGATCATTTCTGCTTGCTTCACTCAATATTCTCCTTGCATCCTCAGCCATCCGCCCCCCTCGCCTACTAATCTTGCTCTCTATATACCGATCAGCACACAAAAGCGCACGCTCTCTCGAGAATTGCAATAAATGCAGGAGCTCCACCCCTTCCTCATCGAATTCTCCGTTATATCCATCTCTCCTCGAAGTAGAAACGACCATAATGTCAGCATTTAACAGGCGAGCTTCGGAGAGAAACCCTCGTATAGCCGCGACAACTTCACTCCGATTGCTAGAGCTCGGAACCTCATCCAGCCCATCTAGAATAAGCAGCGTGGGAAAGTCACGCAACCACACTCGCAGACAATCATGCTTGATATCAACATCTCTAGATATGTCAGCTCTTATATACGCAGACAGCGTATTAATCGTCGGAGTTGAGTCAGTAGAGGCCAGCACTCTCGCAAAAGCATTTAGCTCAATGCGAAATGGATAGCGAGGCGTTGCTGGCCACGAGAACCCCTCTCTGGAGCACGTCTCTTTAATTTCCTCGATAGCATTTTTGACGCTATCTTCCAGCAAATATCGCGGAGTTCTATCCAAAATAGCTGCGCGATGCACTTGGGAAAGAAACTGGCCTATCGTAGATTTTCCAGAACCAGGCCCACCTAGGAACGCATATCGAGAAAATAGCCTTTCAAATGGCAATTTCTGCTTGAGAGAGGCGTCCAAACTTTGTTCTTCTAGAGATTCTGGATCGAGCTTTGTCGCAGATATTTTTAATAGTTGTCGCAACGCAGTGAGAGTGTTCTCATCTTCCAGATCATCATCGTCATCTGATTCCTGACCGGCCTCTCTCCCCACTGGCAAATCAAGAAAAACAGAAGCAAGCGATATTCGCTCTTCGCTCTTATCACCCGCTTGACTAACTCTTGCATCCTCGTCGAGCAACAGCGATCTACACAAGTGCATGGCCAGCACGGAATGAGGATCACTGACACCAAATGATATAGTATCCGAATACCTCATTAACAAATCACCGGGTGTAAAAAAAATTGAGAATCTTTGCCGTATCTCACCATTCCCATCTATTAGCGTAGCGATTTTTGACGCATCCCAGATCTCATACACCTTGATTCCCAGCTTTTCTTTATACTCTTCGAAGATTCCCTCGACAACATCATGCCCACCAGTCCCAGCGACTGAAGTCAACTCAACATTCGTACAAAAAATATAATATTCCGGATTTTTTTTTCTCTTTTTACTCCCCTCCCAGCGCTGGAGTTCCGCCCTTAACTGGCGCTGCACCCAACGCTGCTCAGTTAGAGTATCTTCCCGTCGTTCTTTGAATTTTGCCTGAACAACCCCATATCCATTCCAACATTCCTGAGGAGGATATGGATAGGGGACCTTACCCTGAAAAGTAGCCTCCCGCCCACCATCAGGGCCGTTGCCAAATGGCTTTATTCCATTTCCTATAATTTTTAATACAATCACCCTAACAAGCTGTTCAAAAGAATCAGGCGAAAATCCGGAGAAATCCATCTTCAATTACCTGCTAGAAATTAGTTTCAATTTATTTCTTAACCCCTCATAGTTTTTCATGGCAAATAAAATTTGGCAAGCCCCCCCCCCACAACACAGCCAACACACACAGAACACAATATTGAAAACCAAGTTAATCGTTTAATTTATGCACATACAATCTACCGTCAGGTCAAGCTGAAACCCAACCCTCAGAAAAGTGGAGCTTAATATTCACAGATTTTACGAAGCGCACATACTGGAAAAATTGAAGCCGCGTAGCTAATCAATATCCTTGCTAATACCCGTTAACTCTTGGATTTTCCTAAATGATCTGGCGATCTACCTGCAACCCACGTTCGTATTTAGTAGCCGCAACACTAGCCACTCTGTCCGTCTTCGTAGAGCCAACCACCGCCACCCCCCGCACCATCTACACCGGCCCCCTCCAAGGCGCCGGCACCATCGTCCTAGAACTAGACGATCAACCAACCCCATCCAACAGCCCCCTAACCGGCCGCTACTTCTACCCCGCCCACGGCACAGACATCCCCCTGACCGGCACCGCCGCCTCCCTGACCGAACCCTCCCCCTCCCCCACCACCTCCACCCCCGCCGCCACCTGGCAAGGCACCCTCACCCCCACGTCCTACAAAGGCACCTGGACCGACGCCAAAACCGGCAAGCAACGCCATTTCGACCTGAAGCGCGTCGCCCAATACGACACCGCCCAGCTAGAACAAGACCGCAAGCAAGCCCGCGCCACCCAAATCAACCTGGGCGACGTGGACGTGAACGCCGGCATCACCTCCGCCCGCGCCCCCTACGACACACTGAAACTCACCGGCCACGCCAAGCCCGTCGGCAAGGAAATCGGCAACGCCACCATCGCCTATCAGATGTGGCAGGACCCGCGCACCAAATTCCCGTACCCCCGCCTGACCCGCCATCCCGACCCGCAGGTCATGCAGCGCATCAACTACCTGCTGGAGCAGCGCCATTGGCAAAAGAGCCTGGGCGCGCTGGACTGCAAGGCGACCGCGTACACCAGCACCAATCCCATGGCGGGCACGCTGGGCGGGTTTGATGAAGAGGATGTGAAAGTGACCTGGCTGTCGCGCGCGCTGATGACCGTGACGGAATCCGGCAGCCTGGATTGCGGCGGCGCGCATCCGTACAACCATTTCGATGTCTATACCTTCGACCTGCTGCGCGGCGAGTATCTGGACTGGAACCGGGTGTTTGACGCCTATGTGCCCGGCAAGCGCACGTTCGGCGGCGAGAAGAGCGCGGCGCTGCTGACGCTGGTGAAGCAGGCGGTGGACCAGGGGCCGGACGCCAGCAAGGCCGACCAGCATCCGAATCAGGAGGATTGCGCGGACCTGTGGCCGGATTATCTGGCGCTGGGCGCGCAGGCGCCGGGCGCCTTGAGCCTGTCGGTGTCGGGCGTGGGGCATGCCTCGGGCGCGTGCCTGGGCACGCATGCCCAGGTGCCGTTCAAGGCGCTGACGCCGTATCTGAAACCGGGCGGCGAGGCGTATCTGGTGCGGGACTGACCCGGGCGGCGCTGACGGGCGTATAGTCGTGCGATAAATAAAAGCCAGATGCATGGCGCGCCGCTGAAAAACATGATTCGGGGAAATCGATGCGCACCGTCAGAACTATCCTGTCCATCCTGATTCTTGCCGTGTGTTCGGTATCGCCTGCCCATTCGGAAGGGATTTGGCATACCGACTCGGCCGGCTGTCGCGTGATCAAGCGGGCGACCCAGCTCAGTCCGGGCTATTCATATGGATGGAGCGGCGCTTGCAAGAACGGATATGGCGAAGGCGCCGGGACCCTTACGAAGTACTTGAATGGACACGTGATGTCCACGGCGACAGGCGTGCTAGTGCATGGGGCCTGGCAAGGGAAGGTCGTGGCCCAGGAGCGCCAAGGGGAGGCCCAGGAGTACTTTTATGTCGATGGAGAACTCAGCAACAAGGCGGCTCCCGCCGGAGCCTCGCCGGAAAGCAAGGTAGCCAGCAGCCCAGGCAGCGGCAATGTTCCCCCTAAAGCTGCCGCTGCGCCCGGCAGCGCCACACGGACGGCATCAACCCCTGCCGCCGCCAGTTCGAAAGAGCGATCGACGGCCTCCGCGAACTGTCCGGTTGAAACGACGATTTCAAGCCCCTCTCACGGGGCGATCACGCTGAAGTTCGCGGCCCTGCGCGAGAAAATGCTCCCGAAAGCAGAGTTGGATGCGTACTTCCAGGATCTGGTGGCGCTCCAGCGGGAAGCCAGCACGAACGTTCAAAATAACGGGCTGCGCATCTACTCCGCCTACGGCATGACCGACACGCCGCGGCAACGCGCATTGCTTGGGTGCGAAGGGAACTCAGGTGGCGCCTGCGCCGACCTGGTCATCAACAGGGAACCGCCGAACTTCGCTGACACCATCACGCCACGGCTGAAGGTGTATCAGTGCCATCGTGACGCGGGATGGCCCTCGGCCAGCGATTCCGCATCGCCGCGCGGCAAGACGCCGATATCAACGACCGCCGCGCCTGCCGGTGCTCGGCCGCAGGCGCCGGCACAGGAAAATGATCATGCGCCGTACATCTCGGGCAAATGCGTGCGCATCGTCCAAAGCGGAAAAGGCGTGTCGGACGCGTACAAGCGGATCCAGAACGATTGCGCGAAACCCGTGGCCGTCACGTTCTGCCTTGAAGCGCCCGGGCCGATCAACCAATGCCTGAATCCCCTCAGGTATGGCCTCAGCGACGTCATACCGGCGAAAAAGTCCCAACTGACGGCGGACGCGATTCAAGGACCTTGGACTGCGTGGTTCTTTGTCTGCGATATGAGCAACCCGAAGAAGCACAGATGCCTGGTGCCCAAGGATATTGCGGGAGCCGGCGCGTTCAGGGATTGATGGATGATGGCGCTACGGCTCGACTCGCTCACG